>JBDRDQ010000253.1:0-7073 GCA_043820695.1 Gemmatimonadota bacterium
GTGGACATCGCTGTTTCGGAGCCAGGCCGCCTGGATGAGCTCGCAGCTCAAGCCGGGGGCTGATCGACCGCCCCCGGGACTCTCTGGACTCAGGCCGCGGGCTTCTTTGGGCCGTTGACCAGGGCGTCCTTCATATGCTGCACGATCAGCTCCACCTCGGCTGAGGTCACCTCAAAGTGAGGGGTGAAACGGAGGGAGTTCTCACCTCCGTGAATCACCCCGATCCCGTGGATCCGCATGTACTCCTCGGCGCTTCCGGTTCCATAGGCCTTATAGACCGGGTCCAGCTCACAGGAGAAGAGAAGTCCTGTACCCTGGACCTTCGTGATGGGGCCGTCCAACTCGGCGGCCAGACCCTGTAGCTTCTCCACGAACTCCCTGCCCCGGGCTACGATGTTGGCCCGCACCTCATCCGTGACCATCCCCAGCACGGCATACCCCACGTCCATACCGCGGGGATTACCCGTCATGGTGTTGCCGTATACACCGGTCCGGTAAAGGCTCGCGGCCCGCTTGTTCATGGCCAGAATGGAGAGGGGGTACTGCCCAGCGTTCATGGCTTTGGAGTAGGTCTCCATATCCGGAGCCGTCAAACCCTCGAAACCGGGATAGTCGACTACGGAAAGGTTGCCCGTCGTCCGAAGCCCGGCCTGGATGGAGTCCATGAGGAGCAAGGAACCGTGAGCTTCGGTGAGCTCTCTGGCCGCGGCGTAAAACTCAGGGGTGGCGGCCATCCCGGGATCTCCTTCGCCCATCACCGGCTCCATGAACATGGCTTCGATGAAAACGCCCTGGCTGTCTGCATCGGCGAAGGCGGCCCGAAGTCCACCCACGTCGTTGGGTTCGACGGTAAGAAGGTTCTCCCGGTTCCTAAAAGTGGCCAGGTGAGTCCTGTAGGATCGGCGGGTGGAGTCGGAGAACTGGGAGGGCCGGCCGGTACGTCCATGGAACCCGCCGGCCAAGGAGAGCCCTTTGACGGTCTTTCCGGCGTGGCGTCCCCCGGGGTCCGTCATGAGTTTCGCGTTGATGTCCGAGATGCGGGCCGCCACAGACACCGACTCAGAGCCGGAGTTCACGGCCAAGAAGTGGCTGAAGGGACACCCCCCGGCCCGGTTCCGTCCAATCTCCCTCTTCAGGGCACCCACGAGGCGAAGCTGGCTGAAGCTCGGGGTCATGACGTTGGCCATGACCTGCGGCTTACTCATGGCCTCGATGACCGGAGCGGGCACATGGCCAAATCCGAGCATGCCGTATCCACCGTTGTCGTGGATCACCGCTCCCTTGGTCGTCACGACCCAAGGACCCCGGGCGGCCAGGGATACATAAGGATTCACCGCATCCTGAGCGTAGAAGTTCACCAGCCCTGACTGGATGGCTCCCACCTGATCCATCTCGTCCATGGCCATCAGCTCCGGGAACTCGGTCCTGAGCAGGTCGTACTCCTTCACCGCAGCCTCCACGGCTTCCACGATGGCCGGATGCGTGGCGGCAAACCGCTCCACGGTCTCATCGGGGAGGCCCTGGGTGATGCGCCTTCCACCAGAGGAACGAATGGATTCGAGCTGTTCTATGATGTTAATGACCATGACACTCTCTTGATCGACCTCGTGAAGGCTGCATGCCAGGGAAGACATTCGACCCCAGCTCGGAGGCTACCGCCCTGGCCTTTCAGAGGCAAGATGAAGGCTCCCGCTCTCGGCCCCCCCCGGGGCCCCCCCCGGCCCCCCCCGAAGGGCTACTTGAACGCCTTCAAAACCTCCCGCGTCAGCTCCCACCGGTCGAAACCCTGGCGCCCGTAATCCAGCCCGCGGCGGACGATGACCAGATCGTGGGAGGGAACCACGATCACGTACTGGCCCCGGTTCCCCGCCGTAGTGTAGGCGTCTTTCGGCACATCGGTGCGGTCGTCCGGCACCAGCCACCACTGGCCCCCGTACTGACTGCCCCGGCCCACGGTGGCGGAAGCCGGAGTCCGGACGAAGTCGATCCATTCTTCGGAGAGCAGCCGCTCTCCATTCCAGGTGCCGTTTTGCAGGTAGAGAAGTCCGAAACGCGCCAGATCCCTGGCCGTCGTATACACCTGGCTACTTAGGATGAAGTCGCCGAACCGGTCGACGCTCAGGAGGGTGTTTCGCATCCCGATGCGGTCCAAAAGGGCTCGCCGGGGAAACTCCAGGTAGCTCTGTTGGTCTCCGAGGACCCGCTTCATGGCATAGACCGCCAGGAGGGTCTCGTAGTTCTCATAATCCCAGTACGTGCCAGGCTCCCTGAACGCGGCCCGGTGCAGGGCGCCGCGAACGGAGCTGGATCCGGCCCAGTAAGCCATCCCCGAGCCGGTGGCGTATTCGAGCCCGGCATTGTCCACCGGGTACAGCCCGCTGGACATGTTCAGAACGTGCCGGAGAGTGATTTTCCCGCGAGGGTCGGTTTCCGGGGAGGCTGCCCGGGGAAGCCATTCGAACCCCAGCGGATCATCCAGAGCCATCCGACCCTCATCGGCAAGCATCCCGATTAGGGTAACGCCAATGCTCTTGGCTGTTGACCAGGTCCGGGTTTTTGTGAACAGATCCACGCCGGGGGCATACCGCTCATGGATGATCCGCCCCTCATGGACGATGAGGAGGCTGAGGGTGACCTGCTCGGGGGATTCCCGCTGGAAAGCCCAGTCGGAGGCTGCCGCCAGGGCGGCCGGATCCACCGATGTCGGGAGGGACACCTCACCCGTCAGGTCGCCGTCCGGCCAGGGGATGGTGGCAGGATCACCCGGAACCGGGCCCATGGTCAGGATCGGGAGGTCGTCGACATCATCGAAGTCCTGATCCGGGGCCATGATGATGCAGCCGAGGCCCTCCCTGAAGGAGGCCCTCATCGTCGGAACGTAGCCCGGTGCTCCGATGGCCACCGCCCGGCGATCCCAGTCCACCACGTAATCGCCCCCTTCCGCAGTCCCAATCGGATCCTGTAGGAAGGCGAGCTCCTGATCAAAGAGCTGTTCGATGGTCCTGTTGGACGTGAAGAGCCCGTTGCACATCAGAATGGCCTGTTGGCCGCGCTGGATCATCTCCCGGTTGAACTGCCAATAGTCGTACCCTTCCGCTTGTTGACTGCTGGAGGGAGAGGGGAGAAGGAGGGCCAGAGCCAGGATCGGGGGGAAAAAAGGTTTCATTCGGCACTTCCCATGTGAAGCCATAAGGCCGGTCCATGGCCATTTCATCGGACCAGGGTGATCATACGAGGAAACAGGTGGATCGCTAGAGGCTGGGCTGCAGCCTTGACCTCCGGTTGGCGTCAGGAGAGATTCGACCAAACTCCACCAGGCCCGGGATTTGAGCAGTCTGAACCGTTTGGCGGGCATGGGGGGAGGCTTCGTTTTTAATTCCGCTCTGCCCAGAAGGCGCCAAGGAGGGAACTGAAATGTCGGGATCCGGAAAAGCGGCGGGCAGGAATCTCCTTCGGTGGCTTCGTCCAACCGTTCTTGGTCTTTTGCTTGTTTTGGAGGGGTGTGCGACGGGTGGTTCGAGTAATCCCTTCGATGAAGCCACGAACATGGATGTGTTCACCCTTCGGGTCGAAAGCCGAAACACCTTCGATGTTTCCGTCTACGTCAACCCGGCGGGAAAGCGTCAGTTGGTGGGGACGGTTTCGTCCAACGGGCTCGAGTTCTTCGAATTCGAGTACCCCGCCGGCCGACCTCTCAATGTGGAGCTGGAGACCAGGGTCGGGGACAGGTACAGGCTTCCCCCTCTCGTCTTCACCGGAGGCGGGCGCCTGGACCTTCTCGTCAGTAGCGAGCTGCGCAGGAGTGGCTTCGTAAGGAGATCCCCCGATCCGTAAGTAGATCCCCTAGGCGTATCCGATCAAGACGGCCACGGCCAGGGCGATGGATCCCACCACCCACACCTTGATCATGAAGGGCATGATGAACCTGACCCAGCGGTCGAAGGGGATGGCGGCCATGGCCAGGATCCCCACAATCACGGCGTTGGTGGGGACCAGGATGTTGGTGAATCCATCACCGAACTGGTAAGCCAGGACCGCCACCTGGCGGGTCACGCCCACGAGGTCTGCCAGGGGCGCCATTATAGGCATGGTTACGTAGGCTTGGCCGCTTCCGGACGGGATGAAGAAGTTGGCCAGGCTCTGCACGAAGAACATGCCCACGGCCGAAAGGGTCCCCGGAAGCTCCTGGAGGGGGACGCTGATCCCGTGTACGATTGTGTCCACTACGCCACCCTCGTCCAAGACGACCTGAATTCCACGGGCCACGCCGATCATGAGAGCCGTGGTGGTGAGCTCCGCTGCACCTCTTCCGAACTCGATGGCGGTACGATCCGGACTCAGGCGTGCGATTAGAGCCAGGACGATAGCCAGGCCCACAAAGAGGGCACCCATCTCCACGAGGTACCAGTGCCATCGACTCAGGCCATAAATCAACACCATCAGGGTCACCCCTACGGCTACCAGGACCCATCGATGCGTGGAGGTCATCCTGGGGTGGTCGAGGCCCGGATCACCGGTCGCGACGTGCTCAGGAGGGTGGCCATGGGCACCCGGGGCCCCGTCGGTACCGTCAGGGGTGGCAACATCCGCCATCAGACTCGATGACGGATCCATCCCCACCTTCTTGGCATAGGACCAGACATGGTGGATTCCGATGGGAAGAAACACGCCGAGGAGGACCAACCGATACCATAATCCCGACGCGGGATCGAGGCCGGCTACATCCTGCGCGATCAGCACCGTGAAGGGGTTCAAAGCCGCCACTCCGTACCCGATGCTGTACCCCACCGCCATGATCCCCACCCCGACGATGGCGTCATATCCAAGGGCGTGAGCCAGGACGATCAGTACGGGGACGAAGGGGAGGTACTCCTCCGCCATTCCGATGGTGCTGGAACCCAGAGCGAACACCAGGATCCCGCCGGTGATTAGCCAGAAGGGTTGGTTGCCCAACCGGCGTAGGAGTGCCCCCAGGGCCGCGTCCACCGCCCCTGAGGCCCTCAGAACTGCGAAGGCGCCACCGATGATGAACACGAAAAAAATGATCTCGTGAGCGGCGCTGAACCCTTTCGGGATGGCGGAAAAAATGGCCAGGGGGGAAAGCGCCTCCACGTCAGGCGTGAGGTGGAAGCTCCCGGGTACGACCTGGAGACGTCCGGCCGCGTTCTCAACCCGGTCGAAGGCTCCGGCTGGAAGCAGATACGTGAGGATCTGGGCTAGCCCGACCATTCCGAAAAGGAGGACGAGGGTGTGTGGGACCTTCAGCTTTCGTTTTGTCATTCTGGTCTTTGGATTCGGGGGAGAGTCGATCGAAAAGAATAGCACGCGGATGCGGGCCTAGAAACCGCACCGGAACCTTCTCCCGCCCTTTCAGTAGACAAGATCCGTTCCCTGGTCCCAGTCGTGCCTTTCTCAACATCCGGCTTCGGGGAAGTGTCACCCGGGCAAAGCCGATAGTATCCTCATCCTCACGGAGTTCCCATGCGGGCACCGCGGTATTTGCGTTCTTTGTCTCCGCTGCGCTGAGGAACGGCCTTCATGGATCTCCTGTTTTCCTTCTTCTTCAAGTACCGCCCCCTCCTGTTTGCGGAGGGGGAAATCGTCTTTCGGACGTCAGGGTCCGTTGTGTTCCTCCTGCTCCTCGCCGTTGCAGGGGCCGCGGTGGCGGTGGCCACCTACGCGCGGCCCAGTGGGAAAGCGGAGCCTTCCGACCGGGTCCTCATGGCCCTCCTCCGGTTTGGCGCCTTCACCGTCCTTCTCTTCGCCCTTCTCCGGCCCACCCTTGTCAACAATTCAACGGTCCCTCAGAGAAACTTCGTCGGGGTCCTCCTCGACGATTCCCGGAGCATGACTCTCCCAGGTGCGGACGGGGCGGCCAGGAGCGCCTTTATCGAAGAGCAACTGGATCCGGAGAACGGGGATCTCCTCCGGGAGTTGGAGGAGCGTTTCGCCGTGCGCTACTTCCGTTATTCCTCCTCCGCCAATCGGGTGGAGTTGGCCTCGGATTTGACCTATGACGGTACCAGGACAGACCTGGTGGGAGCTCTGGATCGGGCGAGGGAAGAGCTGTCGGGCGTACCCTTGTCCGGGCTGGTCGTCATCTCGGACGGAGCGGACAATTCGGGGCGTGCTCTGGCTGAAGCCATGGTTCCTCTTCAAGCCGCATCGGTCCCGGTCTATACGGTGGGCTTGGGAGAGGAGTCCCTCACTCCGGACATTCAGGTCGGTCGGGTTTCGGCGCCTCGGACCGTCCTCAGGGGTACTTCCCTCCTTCTGGACGTGGTTATCACCCAGCGCGGTTTCGCCGGCCAGACCCTCCCCCTCGTCGTCGAGGACGATGAGCGAATCCGCACCGAGGACGAGGTCCGGTTCGGGGAGGACGGGGAGCCCACGGTGGCCAGGGTCCGCTTCACACTGGACCAGGCCGGATCCAGGCGAATCCGCCTGCGGGTTCCCGTTCAAGATGGCGAAAAGGTGTCCCAAAACAACGAAAGGGGTTTGGAGGTCGAGGTCAGAGAGGCTCGGGAAAAGATACTGTATTTCGAGGGGGAGCCCCGTTTTGAGCTGAAGTTCCTCCGCAGGGCCCTGGCAGACGACGAGAACATCCAGGTGGTGGTCCTCCAGCGGACCGCCGAAGACAAGTTCCTTCGCCTCGATGTGGACGATGGGGACGAGTTGGCCGGGGGGTTCCCGAAAACCCGCGAGGAGCTTTTCAAGTACAGGGGACTCATCCTCGGCAGTGTGGAAGCCAGCTATTTCACCCATGACCAGCTAGCCATGATCGCCGAGTTCGTAAGCAGGCGCGGTGGCGGGTTCCTGATGCTAGGTGGACGGTGGTCTTTTGCGGAGGGCGGATATGGAGGGACCCCGGTGGCGGAGGCCCTGCCCGTGGTCATGCAGGAACCGGCCCTGGATCCTCAGGCCACCTTTTCCCAAGTGAGGGTGAGGCCCACCGTGGCCGGGTTGGGTCACGTGGCGGCCCAGATCCGCCCGGATGGCCGTGCGGGTTCAGAGCTCTGGGATAGCCTCCCTCCTCTTTCCATCATGAACCACATCCAGGAGGTGAAACCCGG
>JBDRDQ010000254.1:0-15184 GCA_043820695.1 Gemmatimonadota bacterium
AACTACCGAACGTTCCGGTGTGTTCGACATCGTCGGTGAGGAGATCGGTCCACAAGACCCAGTCGTCGCCATACAGGTCCTGAAGGGAGCTGTAAGCTCCGGCCAGGGCGGCCCTGGCGCTGGTGGCGTCGATGATTGCGATCTCATCGGAGATCTCGTCGACGGGAAGAATGTTCAGTAGGTCGTCTGTGCAGGCGCCCAGGGCTACTGCCAAGAGGAGAGCGGGCACCAATCGTAGCTTCTTCATGGTATTTTTCCTTTCCGCTTCCTACCAGGATCCCTGGAAGCCAATGGAGAATGTGCGGGCGAAGGGATAGCCGTAAAAGTCGGTGCCCAACGAAGCGGCGCCGGCGTCTGACCCTCCCGTGTTCATGTCCGGGGAATAGCCAGAGTAATCCGTCCACGTAAACAGATTCCTCCCTGCCAGGTAAATGCGTGCCCGCTGCATTTTCAACCGGCTCGAGAGGCTGGCTGGGAGCGAAAACCCAAAAGTCACTTCCTGAAGCCGTATGTAGGAGGCGTCTTCCATCCAGCGGTCGGATTCTTCTCTGGCTCCTGACCTGCCATAGTAGCTGGGCCGGGGCTTGCTGGCGTCGGTGTTCTCCGGCGTCCAGTAGTCCACCCCGACGTCCGCGAACTTGTTGTCGTAGAAGTACCCACCGTCGTCGGAGTACTCCCTCATGCCGTTGAAAATGCTGTTGCCGTCACTGTATTGGAAAAAGGCCGTGAGGTCGAAACCGGCAAAACTCATGTTGTTCCGCAGCCCGCCGAAGTAGTCCGGGTGGGGGGTACCCACGTACATCCGGTCTTCCGAGCTCGGGTCCGTGGTGGTGCCGATTTTGTTCCCGTCTTCGTCCAGGTCCGTAAAGAGAGCGTCACCGGTAGCGGGGTCCACACCGGCAAAGTGGTAGGCATAGAACTCACCGATGGGATGGCCCTCTTCGACACGGCCATACCAGCCGCCGGCGAAGGGCTCCCCAGGCTCCTTTGGATCAGTGGAGTAGAGCCTGGTCACTTCGTTCACGTTATGCGTGATGCTGAAGTCCGTGCTCCACTCGAAGCCACCCGATTGCCCACCCTGAACGTTGAGAGTCCTCAGGATTACCTCGTACCCTCGGTTTTCCATGGCTCCGACGTTGGCCAGAACCGAGGTGAAACCGCTGGTGGAGGTCACGGGCCGGTTCAGCAGAAGGTCGTCAGTCTGTTTCTTATAGAGATCGAAGACGAGTCCGAGGCGGTCTGAGAAGAGAGAAGCGTCAAGACCGACATTCCATTCGGTGGTGGTTTCCCATCTCAGACCCGGGTTGGGGAGGTTGCTGGGGGCCGTTCCGGGGGTGTCGCCGTAGTTAGAGGTCCCGTAGAGGCCCAGGAACTGGAAATCCCCGATGGCCTCATTCCCCGTCTCGCCATAGCTGGCCCGGAGCTTGAGGTCGGTCAGGAAGTCAAAGCCTTCCATGAAGGTCTCGTTCGTCACCTGCCAGGCCCCCGAAAGAGCCATGAACGTACCCCACTTGTTGTCCTGGCCGAAGCGGGACGAACCGTCCGAGCGGACACTTCCGTTGAGGATGTAGCGGTTGTCGAAGGTGTAGTTCGCCCGGGCAAACCCCGAGATCAGGTTGTTTGACCAGGTCGTCCCATCGACCTCGGCAGCTCTGGCCGCGTTGGTTGGCCAATGGAGATCGGGGCTGGTGAAACCCTCGCCTCGAGCGAAACTGTTCTCCCGGTCGGTGCTTTCCCTGCTGCCACCACCGGTAAGGCCAAATTCGTGGCGACCGAAGAACTTGCTGGCATTCAGATATGCTTCCGCCAGGCTGCGCCGCCCTTGGGAGTTCCCGATCTGGGCGATGCCGCCCTGACCGTATGCGTACTGGAGGGCCACCTTGGACGACTGATACTCATACTCCCGTAAGGCCAAGTAGTCGAATCCCACTCGACCGGTTGCTTTGAGCCAGGGGAGGACCTGGGCCGTAGCCTCGACGTTTCCGAAACCTCGGAGAGTGCGAGCCTCGACCTCGTTTTCCTTGCCCACCCCCACGGGATTGGCGTAGGAAGCCCAACTGGAGTAGGTGCCGTCCTCATTATAAACCGGCACGAATGGCTCGTTGGCGATGGCATTGGTAACCGCGCTGACGATGGAGTTGTCAGCTTCGATGCGCTCGTTCACCTCTTGAGACAGGGAGAGGGACAGGGCTACGTCGATCTTGTCCGTGGCGTGCAGGTCCAGGTTTACCCGGCCCGAAGAACGCGCGTACGACGACCCAATTACGATTCCTGTCTGGTCGAATAAGGATCCCGACACCAGGTAGCGGAAGCGAGGACTCCCACCGCTGATGGACATGGAGGTATTGCTGATGGGGGCAGTGCGAAGGACCGCGTCCTGCCAATCGGTATTGATGCTCGGATCAATACCGAGCCAATCGAACTCATCTTGAATGTCCTGTTCGGAATATCCGTCGTTCCGCATGGCGTCGGAGAAGTAACTCATCCACTCTGAGGTGGTCATCATGTCGATCTTGTTGGAGATCTCCTGCTGGCCCCCCGAAAAGTTGAACTGGAAGGTGGGCGCTCCGGTTCCGCCCTCCGAAGCGGTGACGTTGCCCCGCTTCGTCGTGATAAGGATCACGCCGTTGGAGCCCCGGGATCCGTAGATGGCCGAAGCGGCTGCGTCCTTGAGAATGGAGACGGACTCGATCTCGTCCGGGTTGAGGCCTGTAACCCCCGAGAGGTCCTGTCCACCCAGGCCGATCTGGGAGAAGTCGTCCCGGAAGATAGGCATACCATCCACCACATAGAGCGGTTGGTTACTAGCAGAGATGGACGAGGATCCCCGGACCCGAACGGAGATGCCGTTCCCGGGGTTTCCGGCGTTCTGAGTGACCTGGACACCCGCCGCCTTTCCCTGAAGGATGGCGTCGAGGCTGGCCACGGCCGGAGCCTCCAGATTGACTGAAGAGACCGTCGTGATGGCGCCGCTGACCTCCCTCCGGCTCTGCTCGGCGTATCCGGTGGCCACCAGCTCTTCCAACTGGATGGCCTGGACAGTCAATTGAAAATCATGGACCACGGTTTCGCCGGCCGGTACCTCCAAGGTCACCGACTGGGGCGAATACCCGATGTACAGGACCCGGATCTCCAGGCGCCCCTCGGGGAGATTCGGGATGACGTAACGCCCATCTGGATTGGACAAGGCCCCGATCCCTCTGTCCCGAACGGAGATCTGGGCGCCTGAGACGGGTTCCCCGGTCCGGGCGTCGGTGATGGTGCCAGCGACGGCCCGGCCCTGGGCATGGACATTTTGGGGTCCTCCCAAAAGTAAGGAGAAGGCGACTGCGAAAAACGCAAGTCGAACACAAATGGATTTCATGTTCACCTCCTTGGCTTGGATTTTACGAAATCTGGCAATCGCCCGATTTCGCTACATACCATCGTTACGAACTCTGGTATCCGTTCATTTCCGATGCGATGAAGAGGGGCCCCTAGGCTCATGGCCGCAAACGTGCGGCCAGTTTGGTCCCTCACAGGTGCGGCAACGGCGGCGTAACCGGGCCGACCAGGCATTCGAGGGTAACGTCCGCTCCAGTGGATTGGGCGAGTGCCCGCACTTCGGAACGGGCAACCTCCTGGACGTCGACGGCCTTAAGGGCACGGGCACCAAGGACGATCAGTTTCGGGCCGAGACGGTACTCGGAGACCCCTGGCATTCGAGAAAGGAAACCCTCCTGTTCGAGTGCTGAGAGAATCCTGTGAGCTGTCGACTTCCGTAGGTCCAGCTTTGCGGAGAGGGCAGAAAGGGTCCAACTGGGCCGCTTGTCGGTGAATTCAAGGAGGATCGATAGGGCGCGCTGCAGCGCCTGGGTTCCCGGAATAGGAGGCCGTGGTTGGTATTTGGAAACATTTCCCATAATGTGGGACATGGTAAGACGACCACCTGGTCAACGCAAGGAGCCTTCAGTCTCCCAGGACGGGAATGGATTGTCCTTCTGTAAACCAGGTTACACCAGCTCCGACCACGGACAAGGGAAATTCCCTCGGAGGTACAGAAAAGCTCGCGTTACATTAATAGAACGATCTACCGGCCCTCACCTACCAAGGGAACCGTGAAGGGCTTGGCCGGAACGTATCTCCCGACCGGTGAAAAAAAACCCCGGGCCCCCGACGGTCGAAGGACCGCCGAGAACCCGGGTCACCAGCTGGCGAACGCTGGGGTGCAGCGATTCGCTTAGTACATTCCGCCCATTCCACCGCCGCCGGGCATGGAGGGCATCTTATTCTCTTCGGCCTTCTCCACCACTACGGCCTCCGTGGTGAGGAGGAGACCCGCGATGGAAGCGGCGTTCTGCAACGCGGTCCGCACCACCTTGGTGGGGTCGATGACGCCGGCCTCGACCAGGTCCTCGTAGACCTCGGTCTGGGCGTTGTAACCGAAGTTGGGGTTCTTATTGGCCCGGATCTTCTCCACCACGATGGAACCCTCGGCCCCAGCGTTCTCGGCAATTTGCCGAAGGGGGTGCTCGAGAGCCCGGCGCAGGATCTGGACGCCGACCTGCTCGTCCTCCCGGTCCAGCTTCATCTTGTCCAGAGCGGCCTGAGTCCGAAGGAGGGCCACGCCGCCGCCGGGGACGACACCCTCTTCCACGGCAGCCCTGGTCGCGTGGAGGGCATCCTCCACGAGGGCCTTCTTCTCCTTCATCGCGGTCTCGGTTGCGGCGCCTACGTTGATGATCGCCACCCCACCGGCCAGCTTGGCCAAACGCTCCTGGAGCTTCTCTGAGTCGTAGTCGGAGGTGGACTTGTCGATGGCGACTTTGATCTCCTCGATGCGGCCCTGGATCTTGCTTTCCTCCCCCCCGCCGTCCACGAGGGTGGTGGTGTCCTTGTCGATGACCACCCTCTTGGCCCTACCGAGGTCGCTCAGAACCGCGTTCTCGAGCTTGAAGCCCACCTCTTCAGAGATGACCTGTCCGCCGGTGAGAACGGCGACGTCCTGAAGCATGGCCTTCCGGCGATCCCCGAAACCGGGTGCCTTCACGGCGCAGACTTTCAGGGTGCCCCGGAGCTTGTTCACCACCAGCGTGGCCAGAGCCTCGCCCTCGATGTCCTCGGCTATGATCAGGAGGGGATTCCCCATCTGGGCGACCTTCTCCAGAATGGGAAGGAGGTCCTTCATGGAGGAGATCTTTTTGTCATGGATCAGGATCACGGTGTCCTCCAGGATAGCCTCCATCCGCTCAGGATCCGTGACGAAGTAGGGGGAGAGATAACCACGGTCGAACTGCATTCCTTCGACAGTCTCGAGAGTGGTCTCCAAACCCTTGGCCTCCTCAACCGTGATGACGCCGTCCTTGCCGACCTTTTCCATGGCATCGGCGATGAGGTTACCGACCTCCTCGTCGTTGTTGGCAGAGATGGTTCCGACCTGGGCGATCTCTTTTCTGCCCTTGGTATCCATGGAGAGCTTCTTCAACTCGTTCACCACAACGTCCACGGCCTTGTTGATGCCCCGGCGAATCCCCATGGGGTTGGTGCCGGCGGTGACGTTCTTCAGGCCCTCGCCGAAAATGGCCTGGGCGAGAATTGTTGCGGTGGTGGTACCGTCACCTGCCACATCGGAAGTCTTGGTGGCGACTTCCTTCACCATCTGGGCCCCCATATTCTCGATGGGGTCCTCGAGCTCGATCTCTTTGGCTACCGAGACACCGTCCTTGGTCACCGTGGGAGAGCCGAACTTCCGGTCCAGTACGACGTTCCGGCCCTTGGGGCCGAGAGTTACCTTCACTGCCTTCGCGAGCTTGTCCACGCCAATCTTGAGTTTGGCACGGGCCTCGACGTCAAATGCGAGTTCCTTCGCTGCCATCTGTCTATCTCCTTACGCGTTCGTCCTTCGGTGGATCCGGATTATTTGATAATGGCCAGGATGTCGGACTCGCGGAGAATGAGATACTCATTTCCGTCCACCGTGACCTCGGTCCCGCTGTACTTCCCGTAGAGGACCGTTTGACCAACCGCCACGTCGGGGGTGATCCGCTTGTTCTCCTCGGAGAGTTTTCCGGGACCCACGGCGATGATGGTGCCCTGCATGGGCTTTTCCTTTGCCGTATCGGGGATATACAGCCCTCCCCGCATCTGCTCCGTGTCCTCCAAGGCCTTCACGACGACCCGATCAGCCAGGGGCTGGATCTTGTCCTTGGCACTTGCCATTCCGATTCCTCCGGGTTGAAAAAACATTGAAAAACGATGTTGATCTGGAATTGTTAGCACTCAACGAACGTGAGTGCTAACAAGACTGAAAGGAATCTAGTTTTATCTTGAAGGAAGTCAATGGCGAATGACACCTTCCAAAAGGCAAAACCCAGGCGTACACTGTTGTGGATGTCGGGGCATTTCGTCCGCCAACTGAAAGCGTTGATGTCGACCCTCGAGCACGTTCTCCGGGCCACCAGCCGAACCTTCGCCATCGGGATCGAGGCACTCTCCAGACCCCTTCAGGAGGAGATGCGCATCGCATACCTCATCCTGCGGGTTTCGGATTATCTGGAAGACAATACGACCCTCGGAGAGCTGGAAAAGGCTGAACTTTTGGATTCCTGGGCCGCCACCTTGCAGGGAGGAAGGCCGGACCCTGGACTTCTGGACCACCTTCGGAGCACGGAGGACCCCTCCCCCGACGCCATGGCGGCCCACCATGCCTCAGAGATCATCCAGGCCCTGGAGCATCTCTCACCTCAAGCCCAGGCCGTAATAAGGTCCCACACGCGGGATTCCACCCTGGGCATGGCGCGTTGGGTCCGCCGGGGCCCGGTCATCGACACCGAGGCGGATCTGGACGATTACATGCATGAGGTGGCAGGACGGGTGGGATACCTTATCACCGAGCTCTTTTCCATCTCTTCCCGGGGGGTTCGGGTCAACCATCCGGAGTTGATGGCGCTGGGCCGGGAGTTCGGCCTGGCCCTTCAGACCGTGAACATCGTCAGGGGCATCCCGGCGGATATCGCACGCGGGTGGTTTTTCGTTCCCAAGCAGTTCTTGCCCGAGGGCATAGAATCGGGGGAGGACTTCCTGGCCGAAGGCCACCGATGGGAAGCGATGGGGGTTGTGGACCGATTGCTCAGGAAGGCGTCGGGCCACTTCGAAGCGGCAACACGCTACATCTCCCTACTCCCCCGCTTCGAGGGGAGGATGCGACGGTTCTGCCTGCTTCCCTTCCTCTTCGGAGTTCGGACCGTCGCACTCTCCATGGCGAATCCGGCCGTTTTGGTCTCGGAAGTGAAGCTCGAAAGAAACGAGGTCAGGAGAATCGCCAGCCGGGCGACGCTTTTTGGGTGGTCCAACCGTTGGATCCGCCGGTACGCCGCCGGGATGGGATCTGGCGTGCCTCAACCTCCTGCCAGGAACTCCCCGGCGAAGTAGAGCCCCCGAAGGGTCAGGAAAGGTTCTACCTCCTCGACAGTCCTGCAGTGCTGGGCCATGAGTTGTCCGTAACCACCCGTCGCCACCACCAGAGCGGCAGGGCGTTTCCATTCGCGCTTGATTCTCCCCACTATCCCGTCGATGGCGTCGACCGCCGAAAAAAACACCCCGCTCTCCATGCAGGCCTCGGTCCGGCGCCCGATCACGGAGGCTGGAGGGCGAAACTGGACCTTGGGGAGTTTGGCGGCCCGATGGCCGAGCCACTCGAGCCCCACCTGCACACCAGGGGCGATGACTCCACCCATGAACACGCCGTCGCCCGTAATGCAGTCGAAGGTAGTTGCTGTGCCGAGATCTACGACGATGGTATCTCGCCCATAGAGAACCTTCGCCGCCAGGGTGTTCACGATCCGGTCGGCGCCGACGGTCTTGGGCTCGTCTACGTCGAGTCGAATGGGGAGGTTGGCCCCGGGCTCAATGGAATAAACGGGACCGGAAACAAGCCCCTCCAAGGCGACCCGCATCCGATCGCTGACCGAAGGGACCACCGACCCCAGGACCGCCCGGGTGAGGCTGGCGGCATCGAATTCCTTCCTGGCCAGGAGGGAATGGAGAAGGTGATCGAATTCATCGGCCGTCCGGGAGGTCCCGGTGCTCAGACGCCAGTGGGCCCGAAGTTCCCCTTTTTCCGGATCCATGAGGCCGACAACAGTCTCTGTGTTCCCGATATCCACCACTAGATGCATATCTTTATCCCTTTCCATGCCAGTTCGTTACCTGGGTTCACCTCATAAGGACCCTCAAGGACAGATCGGCCCCGGGCGCAGAATGCGTAAGGGCCCCCACACTGATGAAGTCCACTCCCGTCTCGGCCACGCCTCGTACCGTTTCCAGATCCATGTTTCCGGAAGCCTCCACCATGGGCCTCACCTCGCCCAGGGCCTTTACACGGCCTACGGCCTCTCTCATGGTTTCCCGATCCATATTATCCAAGAGGATCCGGTCGACCCCGAGGGGAAGGAGTTCATCCAACTCCTGGAGGGTAGTCACCTCCACCTCCACCAGGAACCCGGCGCTGTTCTCCTTCAGAATGCCTTCGACGGCGGCCTTCACACCTCCGGCTGCCACAAGGTGATTGTCCTTCACCAGGATCATGTCGTGGAGGCCCATCCGATGGTTGTACCCTCCCCCGGCCCGCACCGCCTCCTTCTCCAGGACCCGCCATCCCGGCGTGGTCTTCCGAGTATCGAGAATCCGGGCGCCGGTGCCCTTCACGGCATCAACGTACCGGCGGGTGAGGGTCGCCACCCCCGAGAGGCGTCCAAGGAAGTTGAGCGCAACCCGCTCCCCCGTGAGAATCCCCCGCAGCGGGCCCCGGACCCGGATGAGCTGGCCGCCCGGAGGGAGGCGGTCTCCATCCTCCGCCTCCAACGTCACTTCGAGACGCGGCTCCACCTGCTGGAACACTCGGCACGCCGCCCGCGTGCCGGCCACCACCAGGGGGGCCTTCGCGACGATGACAGCTATTCCGAAAGCCCCAGGGGCCACGGTCCACTCCGTGGTCCAGTCCCCTGAGCCCACATCTTCGGCCAACGCCAATGAAATGAGGTCATTCAGGGCGGTCGCGTCAGCCATTGGGGTTCCCCCTTCGCATTCCCCTCTACCCCCTCATGAGGAGGTAAAGGAGGAAGAGGCTCCCCACCCCCCAACAATAGGGTCCGAAACGGTGAAAAAACTTCCGTTTCAACATGGCCACGAAGGTCCAGATGGCCAGGACCCCCGCCATAGCTGCCACGGCGCTTCCCAGAATCAGAGGCCCCGCAGCCAAGCCTCCCGCGCCGTCGGCAAGATCGGGAAGCTCGAGGACCGCCGCCCCCAGAATGGCCGGGACGGCCATCAGGAAGGAGAAGGCCGCCGCCTCTTCAGCCTCCACCCCCAACCAGAGGGCGGCCACGACAGTGGCGCCGGACCGGGAGATTCCGGGAATGATGGCGAAGGCCTGGGACAACCCAATGAGGATCGCCGCGCGGATGCCTGGTTTTCCTTTGGGGTTCCTGGCCAATGCCTCCCGGGAGCTCCAGAGAAAGCCACCAGTCACCATCAGTGCCACCCCCGCCACCTCAGGCACGTCGAAAAGACCCTCCAGGAGTTCCTTCGCCCCCAACCCGACCACCACGGCGGGAAGAGTGGCCAGGACGAGGAGGCCCAAATACCGCCACGCCTCCGGATCCAGCCGGGCAGCCCCCACGATGAGTCCCACCACTCGCTTCCGGAAAACCAGAAGAATGGAAAAAAGGGTGGCCACATGGACCGCCACCTCGAAAGCCACACCCGGAATCCGGATGTCCAGAAGGGCCTGACCCATGACCAGGTGGCCAGAGCTGGATACCGGCAGGAACTCGGTGATTCCTTGGATGAGGCCGAGGATGAGGGCATCCAGCAGGCTCATGAGCCCTGCCTCCGGTCGTCACTCATTCCCGAAATCTCCGTTCACTACATCCCTGTACAAATCCTCATAGAGGGGGACGATCCGATCATTGGAAAACCGCTCCACCGAATCGGCCCGGGCGGCTTCGCTGAACCGGGTCCAGCGATCCTTGTCCCTGAGGAGAGAAACCCCGGCTTCGGCCATCTCCTCCACCGCCCCCAGAGGGAAGAGAAACCCGGTCTCGCCATGGACCACCACCTCGGGGATTCCCCCAAGGTTGGTAGCGATAACCGGTGTTCCGCAGGCCAGCGCTTCCAGCGCCGCCAGGCCGAAGGACTCGTTCTTGCTTGGCAGCAGGAAGAGGTCGGCGCAGGCCAGGAGTTCGTCCACGGATTGGTGTTTTCCAAGGAACAGGACCCTGTCGGTCACGCCCAACTCCGCCGCCTTTTCCATGCCACGGGGTCGTTCGGGACCGTCCCCCACCAGGATCAGGCGGGAGGGAACTTCACCGTGGATCCTGGCGAAGATCTCCACCACGTCGGGAATCCGCTTTACCGGCCTAAAGTTGGAGATGTGCATCACGATCTTCTCCCCGGCGGGTGCCAGGGTTGCCCTGTGACAGGGCTCCTTGCCCCGCTTGAAGATCTCGGGATCCACAAAATTCGGGATCACCCGTATCCGCTCCGCCGGAATACCGAAGTCTTCAACGGTCCGGAGTTTCAGAAACTCCGAGACCGCCGTGAGGCCGTGGGATTTGAGGATGGAGAATCGGGTGATGGCCTTGAAGGAGGGGTGGAGCCCTATGAGGGTGATATCCGTCCCGTGAAGGGTGGTGACGATCTTGAGGTCACGGTCGCCCTTGAGCATCTCCTCGGCCACCCAGGCCGAAGTGGCGTGGGGAATGGCGTAATGGACGTGAACCAGCTCCAGTCCCTGGTTCTTCGCCGTATCATGGATGGCCACGGCCAAAGCCAGTGAGTAGGGCGGATGCTCGAAAAGCGGGTACTGGTCCATCTCCACTTCGTGGAAATAGATCCCCTTCCGGAAGTGGCCCAGACGAAAGGGCTGGGCGTAGGAGATGAAGTGGACCTCGTGGCCCCGGTCGGCCAGGTCGATCCCCAGCTCCGTGGCCACGGCACCGGAACCCCCGTAGGTGGGGTAACAGGTGATCCCGATTTTCATGATCTTTCCGTCCCCTGGGCGGTGGCCCAGGCAGCGAGAACCCGCTCTGCCATCTCTTCATCCGTTCCGGTTCCGTCCAGCGCAAGCGTCCCCTGGGGAAGCTGATGCCGGAACCAGGTCATCTGGCGCCTGGCATAGTTCCGATGGGACTGACGAATCTCCACCGTCGCCTCCTCGAGAGCGTATTCCCCCCGCAGGAATCGGATGATCTCCCGGTACCCCGCACCGGTCATGCCGGGATCCTCGGGCCCGTATCCAGCCTTCAGGAGCCCCTCCACCTCCGCAACCAACCCCTCCTCCACCATTCGGTCCACCCGGCGGTTGATCTTCTCGTAGAGGACCTCCCTCTGAAGATCGAGAAGGACGATCAAGCTTTGCAGGGGGTCCACCGAAGGTTCGCCTTCCGCATGCCACCAGGAGAGGGGCCGACCGGTGAGGAGGGCCATTTCCACCGTTCGGGTGGCCCGCTGGCGCCCGCCTTCCGCGACCCCTTCCCTCTCGGGATCCAAAGTACGCACAAAGTCCGAGAGCCTCCCAGGTCCAAGCTGATTCAGGAAGCCCCGGAGGCGCTCCAGGCGTTCCTTGTCCACCTCCGGCTCCCTGAACATGGGTTCCGTAAGCGCCTTCAGGAAAAACCCGGTGCCTCCGACCAACATGGGGACTCGGCCCCGGCCCCGTATATCCTCGATCCACCCCCGTGCGTCCCGGGCGAACTGCCCCGCCGAATACCTCTCGTCCGGATCTCGCAGATCGAGGCCGTGATGCGGGAGAATGGCTCGTTCCCGGAGCGTGACCTTTCCCGTCCCAATGTCCATGCCCCGGTAGATCTGCCTCGAGTCCATGGAAATGACCTCACCGGCCAGACGCTTCCCCACTTCCAGCGATAGGCCCGTTTTCCCCGAAGCGGTGGGCCCCACGATAGCCAGGAAGTGAGGAGGGGACATCAATGCCTTCCGAACTTCCGCTCCAGCTCGGCCGAGCTCAAACGCACGATGGTGGGGCGCCCATGGACGTCGTGATAGGGGAGCTCCGTGGCGAAAAGGGCATCGAAGAGCTCGGCCATCTCCTCCTGAGTCAGGCGCTGCCCAGCCTTTACGGCCCCCTTGCATGCGAAGGTCATCGCGATCCGCTCGTGCTGATTCTTGGCCGAGCGCACCAACTCGGACCCTTCGGTGAGCTCCTGGATCATCTCGCGGAAGCAACGCTCGGCGTTGAAGTAGCGATGAGGGTTGGGCACCGACTGGAGAATCACCGTGTCCCCGCCGAACTCCTCCACCTCGAAGCCCGCCCTCGAAAACATCCCCTTCAGGTCCAAAACCTGCCTGGCCTCCGCCGGAGAAAGGCGCAGCGTGAGGGGGAAGAGAAGCCGCTGGCTCTCCTGCCCCTGGCCCTGGAAGGCCCCCATCAACCGTTGAAAAAGGACCCGTTCATGAGCGGAATGCTGATCGATGATGAGCAGGCCCTCCCTGATCTCGGCCAGGAGGTAGCTGTCATGGACCTGCCAAAGCCGTGGACGCCCCAGCTCCGTCGGGCCCACGGGGATCTTCTCCTCTCCCTGGGTCCCTTTCAGGTCATCGCCCCCAGCAAACTCTCTCGCCCCGGCAAGAAATAGAGCCATCTGGGAGTCGTAGGGCGGTTCGCCCCCTCCCCTTCCCTTTCCCCTCTCCGGCATCTTCCCCCTGCCGGACTCCCCCTCCCGCACCACCATCCGGGGCGGGGCCAGCTGGGAGTCGAGGCTCGCCGAACTCTCCGATCCGGCCAGAGCCTCCCGAACCGTCTCTTCCACAAAGGATTCAACGCTGCCACTGTCCTGAAAGCGCACCTCCAGCTTCGCCGGGTGAACGTTCACGTCCACGGATCCGTCCCTCAGCTGGAGATAGAGGAAGAGCCAGGGACGTTGCCCCTGGGACGTGGTGGTCCGGTACCCTCGGTCGGCGGCCCTGAGGAGAGCGGGATTCTTGAAGGGTCGACCGTTCACGAAGAGATAGGCCCGTCGAAATCCGGGAGCTGCGGCGTCGGGGCGCTGTACCAGACCCCTCAACCCTAATCCATCCCTTTCACCGCCAGCGGAAAGCAGGGTCGAAGCCTCCTCCGGTCCCCAGAGGTCGGAGATCCGGGTGGCCACGTCGTCCACAGGCGGAAGGTCCAGGAGGATCCGGTCACCGGAGGCCAGGGAGAACCCCACGGAGGGGTTGGCCAGGGCCAAACCGACCAAAGCTTCACTCACGGCCCTGGTTTCGGCCGCCGCCGATTTCAGGAACTTTCTCCTGGCAGGGGCATTGAAGAAGAGGTTACGAATCTCCACGGTTGTGCCAGGGCGCCTGGGGAAGTCCTGGACGGAGAGGATCGTTCCACCCTCCACCCTCAAGGCCGTCCCGGCGGGGTCCCCGGCCTCCCTGGTTTCGATGGTCAACCGGGAGACGGCGGCGACGGAGGGTAAGGCCTCTCCCCGAAACCCGAAGGTGGACACCCGGGCCAGCTCCTCGGCCTTCGAGATCTTGCTGGTCGCGTGTCGGTCCAGGGAAAGAAGGGCATCCTCCCGCCCCATCCCCATCCCGTCGTCCGAGACGCGGATTCTTTGCCTCCCCCCGCCCTCCAGCAGAAGCTGAATCCCGCGTGCCCCGGCAACCAATGAGTTATCCACCAAAACCATTACCACGGAGGCCGGGCGCTCCACGACCTCGCCGGCGGCGATCTGGTTCGCCACAACATCGGGAAGAATGTGGATGCGTCGAGGCATAGATCCTGGAGTCCTGGGGGCCACCGCGGAATACTCCCGGGGCCCTTTCGTTCAGGGAGTCAGGTCAAAAAATCGAATGGCGTTCTCAGAAGTGTACCCCTCCACCTCCTCCAGATCCTCACCGCGAATGGCCGCCAGGCTTTCGGCCACCCGAGCCACGTAGGACGGCTCGTTTCTCCGCCCCCGATAGGGCACGGGAGCCAGGTAGGGAGCATCCGTCTCCACCATGAGGAGTTCCCGAGGCACCGATCGAACCAGAGACTGGGCGTCGTACTTCTTGAAGGTAATGATCCCGGTGAACGACACCATCCAGCCTACGCTCAATGCCGCACCCAGCAACGCCTCTCCCCCGGTGAAACAATGGAGAACCCCTCTCACGCGCCCACCCCACTCCTTGAGGATCTGAACCGTCAGGTCATCGGCACTCCGGGAGTGGACCACGATGGGCAACTCCAACTCCTCCGCCATGGCCAGATGGTCTCGAAAGAGAGCCTCCTGAAGACTCCGGGGGGAGTGGTCATAAAAGAAGTCCAGACCCGTTTCCCCCACCGCCACGATACGGGGATGCCGTGAAGCCAACTCCCGGATGGCCTCCAGATCCCCTTGGACGGCCGCCTCGGCTTCATGGGGGTGAACGCCCGCGGTGCCCCAGAGTTTCGGAGCGCCGGCCCCCTCTTGGGTTTCGTCATGGGTCTCGTCCAGGAGCGATTCCACCCGCATCGTATCGGCCCGGTCGGAGGCGATGACCAGGATCTTCTCCACCCCCACCCGCCCGGCCCGGAGGAGAACCTCCGGCCTGTCGTCGTCGAACCGGGCATCCGAAAGGTGGCAATGGCTATCGACAAGCATGGGAGCGGTTTGCTAGGGAAGAGGGGGAACTCGATGGGGCCGAAATGCCAGCGGGCCGCCCCTTTGATGAAGAGGCGGCCCGCCCACGGTCAAACAGGCTCAGAGTCGGCCTTTCGCCTCCTCCGGGCCCGTTCCTTCTCCCTGGATTCCCCCGTACCCCAACGGGTCTGAATCTCCAACAGGGCCGGTGATGCGACGAAGATGGAGGAGTAGGTCCCGATAACGATCCCCAGGATCAGAACCAGAGTGAAGTCCCGGAGCACCGCCCCGCCCAGGATCAGCAGGGCCAGAAGCACCGCCAGCGTCGTCCCGGAAGTCAGAACCGTTCGAGGGAGAGTCTCGTTGATGGGCCGGTCGAGAAGCCCTACCAGATCTTCTTTCCGTCCGCCCTTCTTGCCCAGGTTCTCACGGATCCGATCGAACACCACGATCGTGTCATTCAGGGAATAACCCACGATGGTCAGGAGAGCCGCCACCGTCGGCAGTGCGATCTCCACCCGGAAGAGGGCCAGGAAACCCAGGGTGAGGATGACGTCGTGAAAGGTGGCGATGATCGCAGCGATCCCGAATCGGAG
>JBDRDQ010000255.1:0-11728 GCA_043820695.1 Gemmatimonadota bacterium
TGGCGGCCCTGGGGCTGTATGGAGTATTGGCGTTCTTCGTCACCAAGAGGGTCCATGAGATTGGTATCCGGGTGGCCCTGGGTGCCTCCCGGGGGAGCGTGATGCGGCTGGTCATCGGACGGGGGATGGTTTTGGTGATAGCCGGCGCCGTCCTTGGTATAGCCGGGGCTCTTGGGGCTGCCCGGTTAGTGGAAGGAATGTTGTTCCAGGTCAGCGCCACCGATCCCGGCACCTACGCCGGAGTGACAGGCTGCTTCCTCGTGGTGGCGTTGGGGGCATGTATCCTGCCGGCATGGCGAGCCCTGAAGGTGGATCCGGTGGAGGCTTTTCGGTCAGAGTAGACAACACTACCCTGGGGGCGCGTAAGGACGCCTCGCCTACCTTGCGGTGAAAGTGATCGGCAAGGAGATCCATACCGGCACGGCCTTGCCCCGGTTGAAGGCCGGAGGAAACTCGATCATCCTTGCCACCGCCCGGGCCGCAACGTCCAGGGCCGGCTCCCCTGAACTCTTGTCGATCAAGGTTTTTCTGAGGACCCCCTCCGCATCGACAAATAACCAGACATGCACTGTACCGCCTATGCCCGCGTCCCGGAGGCGCCGCGGATACTCCCGTTCCAGGGCTCTAGCCACCTCCGCTCGGTTCTTGATGTCGGGTCTGACCGTGAACGGGGTGAAGGTGGGGGCTTCAAGGAGGGAGTCGATGGAGGCTGATCCTGCCAACACAGGGAGCGTGTCGGCTGGGGAAGCCCCAATCTGGATCGGGGCGGGCGCCTCCGGTGATTCGGGGGAACCGGCCGAACAACCCGCGGGACCCCCTAGGACCAAGCCAATCAGCAAGCACAGAGTGGCCGTTCTCATGCAGGACCTCCTAACCAACCCGATTCCCGGATAGCAATCGTCCGTATCGGTTTCAACGGGAATCAGAACATGGTATAGGCCTCCTAGCTTAGCCGCAACCGAAGCCGGGGGCGAACCCTACCCCCCATCTGACACACCCTCGGGGAGAACGGTTGCGTAACAGGGCACGTACGAGGGGATGGTCAGTAGGAATGGGTCCCAAGAACCACTTCACATCCGAACTTCTTTTCCAGTATGAACTTCAGGTTCTCAAAATCGATTGGGCAATCCGCCGTTTCCATTGCCAGCTTCATGCAGGTACCGAGGTGGATGATATCGATGGGTCGATCGAGGTTGTTCGTCACTTCGGTGAGAAGCTTCACCCGGGGAAAGGTCAGCCCCGGACAGTCCCCACAATCCGTCATTCCCACCAACTGCAGCTCGTCATCCCCGTACCTCGCGAATTCGCCGTTTCGCTCAGCCATCCCCTTGTGGCACTTTGCGCATGCAATACAAGAGTGATCCTGGATTTTCTTACAGTAAAGAATTGCCACGTTCGCCATTTTTATGCCTCCTGAACCCGGACTGCATCGGAGAACTCGTTATGTGCATACGCACATATAGGAATCCCCTGAAGGTCTGTCAACGAAAACCCGGACCGTTCTCTGGGACTCCGCTAAGGAAAGGCCATTTTTTCGAATCCACTCAAGAACCCCTTATATTGCCTCCCGTATATGGACTGCCTCCACCCCCTCCAGCGGGGACCCCGCGCCCATGAAAAGCCCATCCCTCGGAAACTCCTCCCCAGCCGGCGGCACCAAGTCGGAACCAGAAAGGCCCTTCCTCCCGGTCCTCCTGCTCCTCTTCGTTGGAAGCGGCTGCGCAGCCCTGATCTACGAGATCGTCTGGTTTCAGATGCTTCAGCTGGTCATCGGGGCCTCGGGTATCTCCCTGGGGGTTCTTCTGGGCACATTCATGGGTGGCATGTTCCTGGGCAGCTTGTTTTTGCCGCGGTTCGTCCCCCCAACGAGGCATCCCCTCCTGGTTTACGCCGCCATGGAGGCGGGAATCGGCGTACTCGGGCTCATCCTGCTGGTGGCCGTTCCCGGGGTGAGTGGGTTCTACGGTGCCCTGGTGCCTCCGGGACTTCCGAGCATCTTTATGCGGACGTTCCTGTGCGTTCTCCTTCTTCTTCCTCCTACCATCCTCATGGGTGCCACCCTTCCGGCAATGGCCCGGTATGTGGAGGCCACTCCCCGGGGCGTATCGTGGATGGGATTCTTCTACGGGGGAAATATCGCCGGGGCCGTGCTGGGGTGTCTCCTGGCGGGTTACTACCTGCTTCGCCTCTTCGACCTGCAAACCGCCACCGGAGTGGCAGTGGGATTGAACGTTCTGGTGGCCGCCGTGGCCGTCGTCGTGTCCCGGGTATCGCCCCACCGGCCCCGCATGGAGAAAGGGGCTGAGGAGAAGCCTCTTTTCACGGCCGGTCGAACGGCCGTGTACGTCGGTATCGCACTCTCCGGGCTCACGGCACTGGGGGCGGAAGTCGTGTGGACCCGTCTCTTGTCCCTCCTGTTGGGGGCCACGACCTATACCTTTTCCATCATCCTCGCGGTATTCCTGGCCGCCTTAGGGGTCGGAAGCGTTGCCGGTTCCTATCTCGCCCGGACGCTGCCCAACCCACGTGCAGCCCTGGGGATCTGCCAGGCGATGGTGGTATTGGGGTTGGCATGGACGGCTTACCTCATCTCTTCAGCACTCCCCTACTGGCCCATCAATCCGTCCATCACGTCCAGTCCCTGGTTCCTCTTCCAGATCGACATGACCAGAGCCGTGATTGCCCTGCTGCCGGCCCCCCTTCTCTGGGGAGCCAGCTTCCCACTGGCGGTGGCCGCAGCCGCAAAGAAGGGGCAGGACTCGGGGAGACTCATGGCCGGCACCTACGCCGCGAATACCGTGGGCGCCATCTTGGGCGCACTGGGGTTCAGCCTGATCGCCATCCCGTGGTTGGGCACCCAGAACGCCCAGCGCCTGCTGATGCTTCTAACCATGGTGTCCGCCGCCATCCTCCTGGCTCCTGGCCTGGTGGCCGCCAAGCCGGCCCAAAAACCCACTCCCGAGCCCAGCCTCAAGGGAGCATCCCGGGCCCAACAAGGGGAGCGGGCCCCGGCAGCCGCAGGTGGAGGGCTCGGAAGATGGGCCTCCGCCGGCGTGAGCCTGGCCATGGTGGCCTATCTGGTTTCGCACCTGTCGCCGGTGCCCCCGGTCCTCGTGGCCTATGGCCGGTATGCGCCGACCTACCATCCCCCCTTGGCGCGGTACGTGGGGGAGGGAATCAACTCGTCCATCGCGGTCACGGAGATGGCCAACGGGGACCTGAACATTCATGTGGGCGGCAAGATCGTGGCTTCCACAGAGCCTCAGGACATGCGGCTCCAGAGGCTTCTGGGGCACATCACCGCCCTCCTCGCCCAGGAGCCACGCTCGGTGCTGGTGGTGGGCTTCGGAGCCGGGGTCACAGCAGGCACCTTTGTCACCCACCCCAGCATTGAACGCATCGTCATCGTGGAAATCGAGCCGCTGGTGACCGACGTGGCGTCGGAGTTCTTCTCCGATTTCAACTACGACGTCTTAAAGGACCCCAGGGTGGAGTTGATCCACGACGACGGCCGCCACTTCCTCCTCACTACCGACGAGACCTTCGACCTCATCACCGCCGATCCCATCCATCCGTGGATGAAGGGGGCTGCCGCCCTCTACACCCAGGAATACTTCGAGTTGGCGGCGCGACACTTGAAGCCCGGTGGGGTCCTGACGCAGTGGGTCCCGCTCTATGAGACCACTGCAGGGGTGGTGAAGAGCGAGATGGCGACCTTCTTCCAGGTCTTCCCCCAGGGGATGGTGTGGGGGAACACAAAGCAAGGCCTGGGCTATGATCTGGTCCTGGCCGCAACTGATGGCACGCCTAGAATCGATATCGACGGCCTCACGGCCCGGCTGAACCGAGTCGATCACGCCCGGGTGCGGCAGTCCTTGGGGGAGGTGGGTTACTCCTCCGCCCTCGAGCTGCTATCAACCTACGCAGGAAGGGCCCGGGAGCTGGAGCCATGGTTGGAGGGGAGCCAGATCAACCGTGACAGGAACCTTCGCCTCATGTACCTCGCCGGCCTTCAACTGAACAAGTACCAGCAGTCCTCCATCTACAGAGAGATTCTGGGCCGCTCCCGCTTTCCGGCGGAGATCTTCGCGGGATCACCTCAAAGCCTGGCCCTTCTCCGGATGTTCCTGGAGTTCGAGTAGAGGGGTCTTGGGATGGTTTCACAGACTCCTTCGCGTGACTCCTTCGCGTCTTGCCTACCCCATGTCCGACCCGCTTCTACATACCAGGTCCCGAGGACAGCTCGCCGCAGGGGTGACCCACCGGCGGGATCCGTAGGTCCGAATGACACTCACCGAATGGTCTCCCTGCCAAGGGGGGATTACCTGGTGGGGCTCCTAGAGAAACCGGAGGATTGCAGGTTCAGCGCCAATCCCCGGACTTTGACGGGCACACCCCACGATACCACCTTCACGACCTTCCTGGTGTGGTGTAGGTAGGGTCGGGCACGCAGTCGGCGAGGCGGAGGCAGAATGAAGTTCCTGAGCGGGCACCTGGGCTATGCGCTCCACGACGTGCAACTCCGACGGAATGTCGCCGGCCTCCTTCGGTACGTCGGCTTCCTTGTGGCCGTGGTCCTGCTGTACTCTGTCATCTTCCACATCATCATGCTCCTGGTGGAGGGGGAAGAGCACTCCTGGCTCACGGGCGCCTACTGGACCCTCACGGTGATGAGCACCCTGGGTTTCGGAGACATCACCTTCACCAGCGATCTTGGCCGGGCCTTCAGTATCCTGGTCCTCCTCTCCGGGATCATTCTGCTGCTCATCGTCCTCCCCTTCGCCTTCATCCGGTATTTCTACGCCCCTTGGCTGGAGGCGCAACTCCGGCTGCGGGCCCCCCTGTCGGCTCCGCCTAAGACCAGCGGTCATGTGATCTTCGCCGCGTGGGACAGCGTCGCCGAGGGGCTGGTTCGTCGGCTGGACGCCGAGCAGATCGGCCATTTCGTGGTGGAGGAGGACGGGGCCAAGGCGACCCGGATGCACGGCGACGGAATTCAGGTAGTGCGAGGTGTAGTGGACGACGTGACCACGTATGAGAGCCTTCGGGCGGGACAGGCCCGCCTCGTGGTCCTCAATCGGGACGACCTGACCAACACCAACGTTGCCCTGACCGTCCGGGATGTTGCCCCAACGGTCCCAATTGCGGCGCTGGTGGAGGACGAGCACGCGGTAGACATCCTGGAGCTGGCTGGATGCGATCACGTCATCCCCCTGAAGAAACGCCTGGGGGAGCAGTTGGCCAACCGTGTGAGCGCGGGACACGCCCAGGCTCACGTCGTCGGGGAGCACGGGGACCTCATCCTCGCCGAGTTTTCGGCCCACGACACCCCGCTGGCTGGAAAGACCGTCGCCGAGGCACGTTTCCGGGAGATTGCCGGAGTAACCGTGGTGGGCGTTTGGGAGCGGGGCACGATGCTCCCTGGGCGCCCCGACGTGCGCCTGACCAAGCACAGCCTCCCGGTGGTGGCCGGTTCCCGGGAAGCCATGGATCGCCTAAATGAGTTTCTCTGGATTTATGACACCAACTGGAACCCCGTGGTGGTCATCGGTGGCGGGAAGGTCGGGCAGGCGGCCGCCCGCGCTCTGAGGAGCCGATCCATCCCTGTGCACAGGGTGGAGCGGGATCCCGCCCTGGTCTCCAACATCGGCGATCTCCCGGACCGGCTCGTCGTGGGGGACGCCGCCGACCGGGAGATCATGAGGATGGTCGGGGTGGAGGCGGCACCCTCCATCCTCCTCACCACCAATGACGACGCCACTAACATCTATCTTGCCGCCTACTGCCGCCGACTGAACCCCGAGGCCCAGATCGTCAGCCGGATCACCCACGACCGGAATCTCGCCTCGATCCAGCGGGCGGGGGCTGACCTCACACTGAGCTACACTTCCTTGGGGGTGGAGACCCTTCACTCCCTCATCAACCGAAGGCTGCCCATCCTCCTCGGTGAGGGAATCGGTTTCCACGAACTCCCCTGTCCCCCTTCCATCACGGGCACAACCTTGGGGGAGAGCGGGATAGGAAAGCGCACCGGCCTCACGGTCATCGCCATCGAGGTGGATCGGGTCCTGGTGACCGACCCCGGACCGGGAACCCACCTCATCCCAGGGAGCACCCTCCTGGCCATCGGCCGCGAGGACCAGGTCCTCGCCTTCCGGGAGGCCTACGGGTAAGGCGGGGCGCTCGACGCTAACCCGCCCCAGCTTCCCCGGAGACCAAAGTCGACGGACTGGCCGGGCGGGGGAAGCCCCGATTCGATTTCGGCAGGGACCGTCAGGCCCTCTTTTCCGCGCGCCCCGACAACGTCTTCGTGCTGAAAGTGAACTACTGGCTAGCGCTCTGAAGGGGCACCATGGTGAAACCAGCCACTGCGAAGTGATGGTCGAGCGTCAGGGCCTCGATGATGCCCCGCTCGGTCATGATCACGAAGCTTACCCCATCGGCCAGCGAGAAGTCCTGGTCGTCGAACCGTGCCAGCCATTCCTCCGAGGCCTGGACTTCAAAGTCGGGCGTGCTGGTTTCTACAAGCAAGGGCTCCCGCCGGACTTCCCTGAGGAATCGTAGCGCTGCCCCTCGTCAGAGGGACCCTGGGAGCACTTGGATCGACTACCTGGCTCACCCCTCCAGCACATCTGAGAACGCCCGTACCGTCTCCTCCACGGGACGCCGGACAAGCGTCTCGTTCACCCCGAGAGCAAATCCATTGAAGTTGTCGCTCGGGGCCGGGAGGAGGACTCCCTTCTCTCGGAGGCCTGCCCTCAGAGCGGCGGGATCTCCCTGGTCCATGTGGAGCTTGAAGACGTTGGAACCGTCGGGGATCTCCTCCACCCGGAGTCCGCGGATTCCGTTCAACGCCGGCTTGAGCTCCTCGCCGGCCGCCACCCCGGCGCGGAAGCGCACCTCGAAGCCCTCGATGGAGTGAAGGGCCGCCGCCAGGGGCCACGCATAAGGAAGGCCGCCACCGAACATCCGCCTGGTGTGGAACAGGTCGTCCAGCAAGGCACGGGGACCTGCCAGTATGGCCCCGGAGGGAGCATCAAAATACTTCCACATCGAAACGTAGACCGTGTCGAAAAGAGAAGCGTACTCCTCGGGGCTGATTCCGGTATAACCCGAAGCCATGAAAAGGCGGGCCCCGTCCATGTGCGTGGCGATACCCTCGGCCCGGGCAAAAGCACAGATCCTCTTCATCTCTTCATAGTCGAAGAGCTTCCCCAGAAGCCGACGTATGGGGGACTCGATGGAGATGACCCCCACCCCCGTTCGGACCCTGCCCCCATCGGCTCGATGGATCGCTGCCTGCACCTCATCCAGGGTGAAGGTGCCCCCGGACGGCGCCAAAGGGAGGAGATTGAGGTTGCTCAGAATCTGGGCACAGTCCCCCGAGTCGTTGTAGATGTGGCTTTCCTTCTGAACGATGACCTGGCTTCGTTCCCCAGCCTGAATCCTCACCGCCAGGTGGTTGGCGAGAGTGCCCGTGGGCAGGAAGACAGCCCGTTCCTTCCCCAGGAGCTGGGCCATGCGTCCTTCGAGTGCTTCCACTACTCCCCCGTTGGAGTAGTAGTCTGCCTCGACCTCTTCCCGGGAGAGGATCTGGGAGAGGAAGTGGGCGTATTCCCGGGGCGTCATGGATTGGCCATCACCGCTGAGCTTCACGACTCGCTGAAGCTCCTCCACCTCCTGCTTGGGGTCCGGAGTACCCGGCATGGTTATCTCTCCTGAGGAATCCAAGGTGAGAGCGAGCGGCAGAGCGGCGCCGGACTGCATGAAGGAGCGCCTCGAAATGGGGTTTTGGGCCATGATTTCCACTCGACGTTTTCGTGATGGGGAAAGCTCGTGTCCGAACCTTGGGGCTGGAACAGGTCGTTGGACAAGTAGGGAGTCCGGCCGACCCCTGAAAGGCAATATCAGGGTCTACCGAACAAATACCGAACATGGTAGCTTGAACGTTGACTTCGATCCCCACTCCAGGTACCTCCGTGTCCGAACCGGTGACACCCATCCTAGTGCTCTTTCTGGCCGACTCCCACCTGGGCTTCGACCTGCCTTCTCGCCCGCGGGTGGAGCGGCGGCGGCGGGGACACGACTTTCTGGACAACCACGAGAGGGCCCTGGCACCGGCCAGGGCCGGGAAGGTGGACCTCGTGGTCCACGGGGGGGACGTCTTCCACCGCTCCCGAGTACCCATTTCCCTGGTCTTCCAGGCGTTTCGGCCTTTGCTCGAGATCGCCGAGTCAGGAGTGCCGGTCTTCGTAGTGCCCGGAAACCACGAGAAATCCCGGATCCCCCACGAGCGTTTCACGGCCCACCCGAACCTTCACATCTTTCGTAACCCTGAGACGAAGGTCGCCGAGACCCGACACGGGCGCGTGGCACTCGCGGGATTCCCATACCAACGTCACCGCATACGCGAACAATTCCCGCGGGTGCTTGAGGAGACGGGTTGGCGTCGTGACGGGGCCGACGTGCGCCTCCTTTGCATCCACCAGTGTGTGGAAGGGGCCACCGTGGGTCCCTCAGACTACACCTTCCGGCATTCGCCGGACGTGATCCGGTGCTCCGACCTCCCCAGGGGATTCGCCGCTGTACTATCGGGACACATTCACCGTCACCAGGCGCTGCGGGAGGATCTTCAGGGACGGCTGCTGCCCACGCCGGTGCTCTACCCGGGCTCGGTGGAGCGGACAGCCTTCGCCGAGAAGGATGAGGAGAAAGGGTTCCTGCTGCTGGAGGTGGCGCCGACCGATCATGGAGGGGCCTTGGTTCGTGTTGAGTTTGTGGGCCTGCCCGCCCGTCCCATGCTCATCCGGGACCTCCACCCCAAAGCGGGGCCCGGCACCTGCTGGTGTCGCCACGATCTCGAGGCCCAACTCACCGCGATCCTGGCCGGTGTGCCCAGGGACGCGGTCCTCCGCGTTAGGGTCCATGGCCCGGTGGGGTCGGACGTCCGCCCGGTCGTAGCCGCGCCCCGTCTCCGCCGGGTCTCCCCACCGGAAATGAACATCGAGGTCAGGTTGGTCGAAGACCAGGCCAACCGAGCAGGGGCAAGATCAGCCGAGGCGTGAATGACACCCTCGGTCGTCCTGAAGTACTTCGACGAAGAGCACCCCCTCCCCAAAACCCGCCTGGCGCTGGAAGAGTTGCTTCCCGGGTAAGTGAGGGGTAGGCTACAGTATGGAAGAACGCAGCACCGCAGAGCGGGGGAGGCTGTCCACCACCGATGCCACCCCCGCAATCTATTTCCCAGGAAAGCGTCCATGAAATCCGCCGGGTACGCGTGCGCCCTCGCCCTCGTGGTGGGATTCGCGGGGTTCAGCTTCCAGGCCCGGCCCCGGCTTCCCGTGCCGCTGGAGTTTTCTTCCGCACTCACTGTCACTCCAGTCCCGGACGCGATCCCCGGGGCGGCCGCGGAATCGGTGGGTGGAAGCGAGCCTGACAAGCTCGATGCGGTTGGGGAAGGCCGAGTGGAACGCCCGCAGGAAGTGCCGGCGCCCTCGACCCGGAGCTCCCGGCGAAGTGGACGTAATCGCTACCCGGGGCCGATCCCCACCCCCGATGAGTGGGAGCCTCCCGAGGGGCCCGTGCGCATCGCCCTCCAAGTAGGCCATTGGAGGGCGAATGAAGCGCCACGGGAGCTCTCCGGTCTCCAGGACCATGGCACCGCGTGGGGAGGACTGGCCGAGTGGGAGGTGAACTTGGAGATCGCACGGCAGGCGGGGTCCTTACTGGAAGAACTGGGCTACGAAGTCGACATCCTTCCCGCGGTGGTGCCCCCGAGCTACCGAGCCCATCTCTTCATCGCCATCCACGCCGACGGGAGCAACGACCCCCGCGCATCCGGTTTTCGGGTGTCGGGACCCCGGCAGGACGCCACTGGCCGGGCGTCGGGCTTCGTGGAGCTGCTTCAGCGAAGCTACGGCGAGGGGACAGGGCTACGGCGCCTCCCGGATGTAACCCACCGCATGCAGAACTATTATGCATTCAACTTCCGTCGCTACGAGCATGCCCTCCACCCCATGACCATCGCGGTCATCATCGAGACGGGATTCCTGACCAGCCCAGGGAATCGGAGGGTGATCATCGACGATCCGGAGCGGGCGGCCCGGGGCATCGTCGCGGCGGTGAAGGCCTTCCCGGTAACACCTCCACCTGCCTCGCATCGCCCCGGCCTGGCCCAAACTTCCTAATTCTCCCTACTCTCCGGGTACATCATCCCCAGTGCCAGTCCGACGAACCTCTTTCAAATCCACATCATTCCTGCTAGTGTTTTTCCCGGTTCCGTTCCCCGCCTACGGAACTTAGAAATCCTGTACACCGAGTTTCCGTCCTCCTCCCCCGCCCGGAGCGGCTCTTCTGTTTCCGCCGCCCTGTACCTATGAACCCTGAAGGAAGAGTCTGAGGAGCTGTTCATGAGCGAGAAAGTCGTCCTTGCCTATAGTGGTGGTTTGGATACCTCCGTCATCTTGAAGTGGCTGATTCTCAGGGGCTTTGACGTCATCGCCTACGTGGCCGACGTCGGTCAGAAAGACGATCTGGACGCAGCCCGACAAAAAGCCTTGGATACAGGTGCGTCCAAGGTCTACGTGGAGGACTTGAAGACGGAATTCGTCACCGATTTCATCTTCCCGGCCTTCAAAGCGAACGCCCTTTATGAAGGCAGATACCTCCTGGGGACCGCCCTGGCCCGTCCCCTCATCGCCAAGCGACAGATCGAGCTTGCATGGAAGGAGGGAGCCCCCTACGTAGCCCACGGAGCCACGGGAAAGGGAAACGACCAGGTACGGTTCGAGCTGGCCTACTTCGCCCTGAATCCGAAAATCAAGGTCCTGGCCCCATGGAAGATGCCCGAGTTCCTGAACCGGTTCCAAGGCCGAACGGACCTGCTGAATTTCGCCGAGGAGCACGGGATCGAAGTAACCGCCACCAAGGGAAAGCCCTTTAGTGAGGACGAGAACCTCCTTCACATATCCCACGAGGCGGGCATTCTGGAAGATCCCCTCTATGAGGCAAGTGAGGAGGTCTACTCCCGGACAACCGCGCCGGAAGCGGCTCCGGACACGGCGGGACGGATCGCGATCACCTTCCAGGACGGCATCCCTGTCATGGTGGAGAATCTGGATGACGGGACGAAGAAAACGACCCCGCTGGAGCTCTTCCAGTATCTGAACGAGATGGGGAGCAGACACGGGATCGGACGTCTGGACATGGTGGAAAACCGGTACGTGGGGATCAAATCCCGGGGGATCTACGAGACTCCCGGGGGTGAGATCCTCCACGAGGCCCACATGGACATCGAGGGGATCGGGATGGATCGGGAGGTGCTACGGCTTCGAAACATGCTCACGGCAAAGCTCTCGGAGCTGATCTACAACGGGTTCTGGTTCAGTCCGGAGATGGACTTTCTGATGGCTGCAGTGGACAAGAGCCAGGAAGTCATTGACGGCACCGTCCTCATGAAACTGTACAAGGGGAAGGCCATGCCGGTTGGAAGGCAGTCTACCTCATCCCTCTATGACCGCGAGCTTTCGAGCATGGACATCGAGGGGGGGTTCAACCAGCAGGACTCGGAGGGTTTCATCCGCATCAACGCCGTACGACTCATGGCGCACAACGCGATCATGAGGCGGAAGCACAAGCACTGGGGCGTTGAACCGGTGGGGGAATGAGGGTGACCTACGCCCACCCCAGCGTGGCCGCGTCAAGGTCCTTCAGGGTGCTTTCCAAGGCG
>JBDRDQ010000256.1:0-15776 GCA_043820695.1 Gemmatimonadota bacterium
GACTCCCTGGCCGAGGGGGTGTCCCAGTACATGGCAGAGCTTAATCGGATTCGACAGGTGGTGGATGCGGCTTGGGCCAACCAGGCCGGCACCGTCTTCTTCCTTCTGGATGAACCCCTCCAGGGAACCAACGAGGCGGAACGCCGGGTGGCAGTGCAAATCATCCTGGGGCACCTCGTGGGCGCGGGAGCCATCGGCGCCGTGGCTACCCATGATCTTCATCTGGACGAGACGGAGCGGTTGAAGGCCGCCGCCAAAGCCGTCCACCTGGAAGGCACGGTCAGTGAGGAAGAAGACGGTCCCGTATTGAGCTTCGACTACCTCCTGAAGCCCGGAAGGGCCACCTCCACCAACGCCCTCGCTCTCTTACGGGCGGTGGGGTTGGGCGGGGCCGCTGAGCGGGTACAGCCGAGTCGACCTAACGGGCCCTGATCCCCTCCAACGCCCCCTGAATAAGCCGATAGGCCGCCTGTCGGGATAGCTCACCCGGGTCCGCATCGTTGGCCGGCGTAGGGGTATCGGTTGGAGTCGATCATGGTCTGATCACGGTGTGGAACGGTCGTGGAACGGTCGCGGAACGGTCGTGGACGATCCCAGTACAACCTCGCTCAAAGGGTGGCGGCTCCCCGGCGCCAACTCTTCCCCGACCATCAGGAGGTATGAGCGTGGCCAGTAGCCAAGCCAACACAGTTGAGGAGTATCTTGAGGAATTACCCGGACACCTACGACAAGAAGCCTCTCATGTATATGGCCCTGGCGGCCCAGAAGAACCACTACGCCGTGTACTCATCCGGAGTGTACGTGGATCCTACCGGGGAATCCTGGCTGGCCTCGGAGTTCGAGAACGCTGGGATGAAGTTGGACATGGGGAAATCCTGTATCCGCTTCCGGAAGCTGGAGGACATACCTCTGGAGGCCATCGGCAAGGTGGCAGCGGCCCAGTCGATTGAGGAGTTCGTCGAGATTTATGAGAAGGCTCGGAAGAGGTAGGGATAGCCTGGATCTTCGTCCCTCGATTTCCGATATTTAATTGATGTAGAGAAATCTCCTCTTTTGACTTTTTTTTTGGCCAGCGCCATGCCCAGATACGATTATCGTTGCCCGGACTGCGGAGGAACCTTCGAGCTTCGGATGTCCATGTCCGAATACTCCGAGGCGAAGAAACCCGATTGCCCGAAGTGTGGCTCCAAGAATGCGGAGCGGAGCTTCACGTCGGTGGGGGTCATGGTCGGATCCCGGAGTGGGTCCGGCGGGTCTTCCGGTGGCTTCTCGAGTGGTGGGGGCGGTGGCTGCGGCCATTCGGGATTTTCGTGAGCGCATTAACCCTGCCGCCCGGTTCGGGCGGGTGAAAAGGCCGAGGATCCGGCCGAACAAAAAGAAGCGGGCTGGCCTGGGGGTCGGCCCGCTTTTGTACGGGCCTATTCGCCCGCGAGTATCTTTTCGGCCCGTGCCGGATTGAAGATGGAGCAAACGCAGAACCGGGCCAGCGTCCGAGCGGCTTCCTCGGGGGTCCTCCGACCGCACCGGACCCGGTCCAGCATCTTTGCTGCCAGGGCAAAAGAGATGGTTCCATGCCCACACATTGTGCTGAGCTCCAGAACCTCCTTCTCCGGCAATTTGTCGGTTCGTCCCAGGAATCCCAGGGAATACTCCACACTGTGCCGGGTGATTTCGCAGTCCTGGCAGCATTGAGCCGCTCGGTCGGCCAGTGCGCTGATGTTGATCGACACCCCGAGGTTCGCCTCCCTGAGTTCCCGGACGAAGGCTGCCATGGCTTCGTAGCTATCGAACACCGCCGCCACGATTCCCGGGGCATCCACACCGTCGATGACCCAGTCAGGATCGGGGGCGGTCTCCCTGCGCCAGTGGACAGTGGGGCCCAGCTCCTTCTGGGGTCGGTACCATCCACCCTTTTTTGCGTCCCCCAGGTTCACGGGACCGTGCTTCAACGCCCGCCGAAGAAACTCCTTCTCCTTCTCCACCGCGTCGGTATCGTTGAACCCCCGGGCCGGCATGGCGAAGACGATGTAGTCGCCCGTGAGATCCTCTACCCGTCCAAACCGATGAAGTGAGTGGGTCATGATGCCACCTCCACCTGCCCAAGGCCCAGATTGGTCTTGGCCCTGAGGATGGGGTATCCGTACTCTGGGAGAATCTTCTCGAGTACGCTCTCTCCGTTGTAGCCGCACCGTTCGGCTACCCCCACCGCCATCACGGTGTCGATTCCCTCGGCCACCTGCTCCAGGACATCGAGGACCACTCCAACCTGCCCCAGAGGTGTTCGGAACTCGATGATGGCGGACATCACCTTCTCGTTCAGCACTTCCGGGTTGAACAGCCCACGAGTCGGGTCGGTCATGAGACCGGTGAGAGGGGTTCTTCTCCTCAAAATCCACCCCGATTTCCGCCAGAGCCATGGCGACTTTTTGGATGTCATGGAACCGAGTGCCTACGGAAGGCCTTCCCAACTCCACCACGAAACCGGCGAAACCCGGCCCCAGGCGTCCCGTGACATCGTTGGTCTTCACCTCCTCCGTCCCCCGGCCCAGGATGCCGGTGCTTTCGTGGGTCATGAGGACGTCGCTGAACACGCGGCGGACGATCCGAGGCCACTCCAGTTCCTGAGGTACGATGGCCGACGTGGGGCAGACGTCGGGCTCCGGGTCGAACCTGAATCGGAACAGGCCGAAGGCCCTTCGGGTGAGGCGAACCAGGGTGGGGTTCAAGCGCTCCATGCTCATGCCCCGGTAGCAGGCGAAGCACTCCACGCACTCGTCCTCATCCACCACGGCTCGGCGGATGGACGGATCGATGGAGATGGCTCCCATGGGGCACACGGCCACGCAATTGGAGCACTCCACGCATCGCTTCGGATCGATTCTCATTGGACCAGCCTTTCCATCAACTCCATGGCCGACACCGCCTCGGTGCCTGTGAAATGCCGGATTTGCTGACGACAGGAGAACCCGGGGGCCACGACGACCGTGTCCGGACCGGAGGCCCGGACGGCCGGGAGGAGCTTCCGCTCTCCTACCGCTTTGGATATGGCGTAGTGTTCCTTTTCGTACCCGAAGGAGCCGGCCATCCCGCAGCATCCGGCGTCCGCTTCAGTGACCTGGCTTCCGGGAATCCGGTTCAGCAGCTTCATGGCCGGGGAGAGTCCTCCCAGCGCTTTTTGGTGACAGTGTGCGTGAAGGAGGATTCGCGCGGGACCATGGGCGAAATCGAGTCGCGTTCCGGTCGCGGAGCCATCTCGATCGCTGGTTGTCAGGATGGACTCGGCCCACTCCTCGAAGGTGAGGCAGGCGGCGGAAACCTCCTGGGCCATTTCTTTCAGATCACCCCTCAGGAGATGGGGGTGATCGTCCCGGACAGCCGAATAGCAGCCCGGCTCGCAGAAGACGATGGGGAGACCGGCTCGGGCCAAGGGGAACAGGGTCCGGGCCGTCAACTCCGCCTGCCTTCGGGCTGCCTTCAGAAACCCCTTGGAGATCTGGGGGCGGCCGCAACACACCCGTGGAGGGACCTCCACCCGAACTCCCAACTTCTCTGCGAATCGGACGGCGGCCATGCCCTGGCGCGGTTCGTAGTGGTTCGTGAAGGTATCGGCGAAAAGGGCGATTCTCGGGCCGGGCGCAGGCGCCTCAGTCGGGTTGCGGCGTGGGCTTCCGCCCTCCCGGCCAGCCTCCGGGCCAGCCTCCCGGCTTCCGTCTCCCGACCGAAGACTTGGTCCCCGCTTCTCTCCTTCCCACCAGCTGGTGAAGGTCCTTCGGGTGGCGGAAGGGATGCGCCGACGCCCGTCGATCCCCAGGAGAATCTCATTGGCCCACCGGACCGGAGCACTCCCGAGAACCCAGTTGGAGAGGGGGGCCAAGCGGCTTCCCCAGAGAGCTGCTTTCTCGGCTGAAGCCAATACCCGGGAGCGGAGGGGAGCCCCGTGCCGACCGTGATACTGGTCAAGGAACTCGCTTTTCAGCCGAGCCATGTCCACGCCGGTGGGGCATTCCGACTTGCAGGCTTTGCACTCGAGGCACAGATCCAGAACCGGGTAAAGAGCCGGGTTGGTGATTCCTCCAGGGCCCAGCTGGCCCGAAATCGCCAGCCGTAGCGCGTTGGCCCTGCCTCGGGTGGAATCGCGCTCGTCCAAAGTAGCCATGTAGGATGGGCACATGGTTCCCGCCACGGTCTTCCGGCAGGCCCCCACCCCTCCGCACTGCTCCACGGCGCCTGCCATGCCTTCGAAGTCGGAGAAGTCGAAAACCGTCTCCAGAGTTGTGGTGCGGTACTCCGTACCGTACTGGAGGTTGTCGGTGATGGGGAGGGGGTGGACGATCTTGCTGGGGTTGAACACTCCCTCCTTGTCGAAGGCCTCCTTCACCTGACAGAAGGCTTCGTACAGGGGCGTCCCGAACATCTTCTCCTGAAAGGGGGACCGGGCGAGCCCATCCCCATGTTCCGCCGAAAGTGCGCCGCCGAATTCCAGAACGAGCTTCGAAACCTCCTCGGCAATTCCTTGGAAGCGCTGAATTCCCCCTGCGGATTTCATGTCGATGGCGGGCCGGATGTGAAGAAGCCCCACCGAGGCGTGGGCGTAGAAGATGGCCTTGGTTTCGTATCGATCCAGGATCTCTTGGAAACGGTCGATGTACTCGGGTAGCTGGTCTGGTGCGACCGCCGTGTCCTCCACGAAAGAGATGGCCTTCGTATCCCCCGTTTCGGCCAGGGAGAGGCCAAGCCCAGCCTGCCTCAGCTTCCAGATCCGAGCCTGAGCCAGGCTCTCGGTCGCCCGATGCACGTGATTCGTCAGGCCCAGCCCGAGGAGTTCCGCCTCCAGTTCGTCGATGCGGGTCGGGAGTCCCTCCATGGAGTCTCCCATGAACTCGACGATGAGGATGGCCCCCGGATCCCCCACGATGAAATCCCTTAGGGGCTCGAACTCGGTCTTCCCTCTGGTCATGTCCAGGAGATTCCTGTCCATGAGCTCTACGGCCGAGGGCTGGTGGCGGAGGATGACCGGGGTCGCCACCATGGCGTCCCGCAGATGGTCGAATTCTGCCACGGCCAGGACCTTCGCTTTGGGAGGCTGCACGAGGCGAAGCTTGGCCTCCAGCACCAGCCCGAGCGTCCCTTCGGAGCCCACCATAAGCTTGGAAAGGTCAAAGGGTTCGAGGGAAAGGTCAAAGGGTTCGTTGGAAAGGTCAGAGGGTTCGAAGGAGGGAAGGAAACGGTCCAGGTTGTAGCCCCCCACCCGCCTCAGAATCTTCGGAAACCGCTTCCGGATTTCATCCGCGTTTTCCCCTGCAAGCTCTCGGACGCGTCGATAACAGAGCCCCTCCAGATCTTCCTGCCGGCACCTCGCCTCCAACTCCGAGGGATCGAGGGGACCCAGAGTCACCACGGACCCGTCGGCCAGAAGGACCTTCAACTCCATGACGTAGTCGATGGTGGAGCCGTAGACGATGGACCGGGTGCCGGAAGAGTTGTTGGCCACCATGCCGCCGATGGTGGCCCGGTTCGCTGTCGAGAGATCCAGGGGGAGTTCGAGGCCATTGGGCTGGAGATATTGATTCAGCTCGGCCAGGACGATCCCGGGCTCCACCCGGACGGCTCCGGCCTCCACATCCAGTTCCAGAATTCTCCGCATGTACTTGGAAAAGTCGATCTGGATTCCGGGGCCAATGGACTGCCCGCACTGGGATGTGCCGCCGCCCCGGGCGGTTACGGAGATGCCGTGGCGCCGGCAAAGGTCCACGGTTCGAATCACGTCGTCGGACGTTCGAGGGATGACCACGCCGGCGGGAACGATCTGATAGACGCTGGCGTCGGTGGAATACATCCCCCGGGTCACCGCATCGAATCGGACCTCACCCTCGATGACGTGTTTCAGGGCCTGCTCCAAGGAGGCGAAGTCTACCCTCTCCTTCTCGGGCGTGGGTAAACTCGTCATACCAACCCCATGGCCCACATGACCCAGACCACCGCGAAGGACGCCACGCCCCCGACCAGGGTGACCCCCCCGAACCCTAGCAATGCCTCCTTCACCTCCATTTTGGTCAGAGAGGTGCAAACCCAGAAGTAGCTGGAGTTCACGTATTTGATGATGACCGAACCCGACGCCCCGGACAGCATGGCAGCTTCTGGGGAAAGCTCCAGCGCCCCCAACATGGGGGCCACCAGGGATGCCGCGGTGATCACACCCACGGTGGTGGAGCCGGTGAGGAGGTTCCCGATGATTCCGATGGCGAAGGGGAGGAGAATGGCGGGTAGTCCATACGTAGCGAAGAGGTCAGCCACGAAAGCTACGGCCGGCGTCCCTTTCAGAATCTCGCTCAGGGAGCCGCCCAGGCCCGTGACCACCAGGATCATGGCGGAGGTCTTGAGTCCGTCTTCGATCCACCGGTTTTGGGTCTCGGTCCGATTCCCCTTCCCCCCGATATTCGAAAAGGCCAGCCAGAGCCCGATGCTCAGGGCCACCGCCGGCCAACCTACGAACCCCAGGACCTCTTTCATGAGAGTCCCCTCTTCCAGGAAGAGGTTCCCCACGCTTTGGGCGCTGATGAGGAGTACGGGCACGGCGATGGGTGCGTACGACCGGAGGGTGGATGGGAGGGCACTCCCCGGTTCGTCTTCCAGGAAGGCGTGGTCCCTGAACTCCTCAGCAGGCTGGGTCTTGAGGCGGGGCCCGGCGATGAACTGGCCGAAGATCCAACCGGCCAACGCGCCACCCATGCACGCGATGGAACCGAAGATAATGGTCTTCCCGATGTCCGCCCCGACCAGGGCTGCGGCAGCAAGGGGCCCTGGTGTGGGAGGCACGATGGCGTGGGTGAGTTGAAGCGCCCCCACCAGGCCGATGGACATGGTGCCGATCCCGACCTTCATTACGTGGGCCGATGAGTGGACCAGGGGGTTCAGGATCACGTAGGCCACGTCTGAGAAGATGGCGATGCCCAGAATGAACCCGGAAAGAGTGAGTGCGAAGGGCATCCGCTTGGCGCCCACCAAACGAACCATGGATCGGGTGATGACCTGGACTCCACCGGTGTGCCGCAGGGCTTCGGCTATGACGGATCCCAACACGATCACGATGCCGATGGCCCCCAATGTCTTTCCGAATCCGGTCTCGAAGGCCTGGATGAAGTTGTTCCGTTGGACTCCGGGTAGCACGCCGAACAGAAGGATGGGGAGGAGGAGGGCCAGGAAGACGTGCCACTTCCACCGGGCAATGAGGAACATCAACAAAACGACGCAACCTGCCAAACCGACAAGGGCAACTACGACGTTCGTGGTGACGGCGGTGGTCGGATCCACATTGGCTCCCGGTTGAGTGCCGGATCAGGCGATAAAGGCTCGGGTCAGGCGGAGAAGAACCGAATCAAGAGGTGAAGGTTGGTCCCACTAGGCGGTAGAGGCGAGGTGGTCCAGTGCCGCCGCCACCCCCCCCTTCTTGTGGGGGATGCCGGCCAGTCCCAGTCCCATCTCGACGCCGCACACCGTTCCCGCCAGCATGAGATCGTTCATGTCACCGAGGTGGCCGATCCGGAACATCCGCCCCTTCACGTTCCCAAGCCCCGTTCCCAGGGACATGTCGAAGCGGTTCAGGATCAGGCGGCGGAGCTCGTCGACATCGTGGCCGTCGGGCATCCATACCGCCGTGAGGCTGTCCGTGTTTTCGGCGGGGTCGAGGCAGCACAAATCCAGGCCCCAGGCCCTTACCGCAATCCTCGTGGCTTCAGCCAAACGCCGGTGCCGGGCGAAAACGTTTTCCAGCCCCTCCTCCAGGATCATGCCCAGCGCTTCATCCATTCCGAAGAGAAGGTTCGTGGGCGGAGTGTAGGGGAAGAACCCCCGTTCGTTCAGCTTCAGCACTGGTCCCCAATCCCAGTACGACCGGGGGAGGCCGCCCGATGCCGAGGCCTCCAGTGCCTTCTTGCTGATGGCATTCAGCCCGAGGCCCGGTGGGAGCATGAGGCCCTTCTGGGAACAGCACACGGTCACGTCGACGCGCCACTCATCGTGACGGTAGTCCACGGAGGCCAACGAGGAGATGGTGTCCACCAGGAGGAGGGCAGGGTGGCCCACCTCATCCAGGACCCTTCGGACACCGGCTACGTCGCTGAGGGCGCCGGTGGAGGTCTCGGAGTGGACCACAAGAACGGCTTTGATGGTGTGACCGACGTCAGCCTCGAGCCTGGTTTTGGCAACGGATAGATCCACTCCCCTTCGCCAGTCCCCCTCCGCCCACTCGACTTCCAGGCCCAGCCGGAGCGCGATGTCCCGCCACAGGGTGGCGAAATGGCCGGTCTCGAAGGCGAGGACCCGGTCCCCCTGTGAAAGGGTGTTGACCAGGGCTGCTTCCCAGGCCCCGGTTCCGGAGGAGGGAAAGAGGAGGACGGGTTCCGAGGTTTGGAACACCTTCCCCAGATTCTCCAGAATCCGGAAGGTGAGTTGAGCGAACTCCGGGCTCCTGTGGTCGATGGTGGGTCCGGCCATGGCCCGAAGGACACGGTCGGGGACGTTGGATGGACCGGGTATCTGCAGGAAGTGCCTTCCGGGCTTTCTCGATATCTGATCAGGCATGGTCTTTCTCCTTTAGGTAGGGCAATCTTGTGCGGACGGGAGAGCCTGAACAGAGCGATCCGGCCTGAGGACGTTCCAAAAGGCGAAATAACTCCCCCGAGCGGGGGTCGGGGAGTTACATTCCCCCCCGGTTATCCACCCAAAACTTAAAAGCGTCGATCCCATGGCCGAGCAGAAATTCATCTACCACATGTACCGTCTCTCCAAGATCGTCCCGCCCAAACGGGAGATCCTGAAGGACATCAGCCTTTCCTTCTTTCCCGGGGCGAAGATCGGGGTGGTGGGGCCCAACGGATCCGGGAAGAGCTCCCTTCTAAAGATCATGGCGGGGCTGGACACGGACATCCTGGGGGAAGCGTGGGCAGCCAAAGGGACCCGAGTTGCGTACCTGTCCCAGGAGCCTGAGCTGGACTCCTCCCTGGACGTCAAGGGGAATGTGGAAGTGGGGGTGAAGGGGATCCGGGAGCTGCTGGTCCGGTTCGAGGAAGTGTCCATGGCCTTCGCCGACGTCACTACCGAAGAGGAGATGAATGCCCTGATGGTGGAACAGGGCAAGCTCCAGGACCGCATCGAGGCGGCGAACGCCTGGGACCTCGACCGGCAGGTGGAGATGGCCATGGATGCCCTCCGGGTGCCGCCGGGAGACTCGGATGTGGCCACGCTGTCCGGGGGTGAGCGGAGGCGTGTGGCCTTATGCCGGGTTCTGCTGGAGGCACCCGACATGCTCCTGTTGGACGAGCCCACCAATCATCTGGACGCCGAGTCTGTGGGCTGGTTGGAGCGGTTCCTGGGCGAGTATCCGGGCACCGTAGTCGCCATCACCCACGACCGGTACTTCCTGGACAACGTCGCCGAGTGGATCCTGGAGCTGGACCGGGGGCAGGGCATTCCGTGGAAGGGGAACTACTCTTCCTGGCTGGAGCAGAAACGGGAGCGCCTTCGGGTGGAGGAGAAGCAGGAGAGCGCCCGGCAGCGAACGTTGGACCGGGAGCTGGAGTGGGTACGGATGGCTCCCCGGGCCAGGCACGCCAAGGGCAGAGCCCGGGTCAGCGCTTATGAAGACCTCCTGGCGACGGACGAGCGGGAGCAGATCCGCACCTCCGAGATCCTGATCCCCAAGGGGCCTCGCTTGGGGAAACTGGTCATCAAGGCCGACGGGGTGAGGAAGGGGTACGGAGACCGCCTGCTCATGGAGGGTCTCACCTTCGATGTCCCTCCCGGGGCCATCGTGGGGATCATCGGGGCCAATGGCGCTGGGAAAACGACACTGTTCAGGATGATCACGGGCCAGGAAGAACCCGATGGGGGTTCCCTGGAGGTCGGTGAGACAGTCCGGCTCGCCTATGTGGATCAGTCCAGGGAAGCCCTCGACGGCGGAAAAACGGTTTTCGAGGAGGTGTCCGGGGGGGCCGACATCCTGAATTTCGGACGTCTGGAGATCAACCCCCGGGCCTACCTCTCCTGGTTCAACTTCCGGGGCGCGGATCAGCAGAGAAAGGTCGGGGTTCTGAGCGGTGGCGAACGGAATCGCCTTCACCTGGCCAAGCTCTTGAAGGAGGGGGGCAACGTGCTCCTCCTGGACGAGCCCACCAACGATCTGGACGTCGATACACTCCGTGCCCTGGAGGACGCGGTTCTCCAGTTCGCCGGATGCGTCCTGGTGATCTCACACGATCGGTGGTTCCTGGACCGGATCGCCACCCACATCCTGGCCTTTGAGGGCGACAGTCAGCTGTTCTGGTTCCCGGGCAACTTCCACGAATACGAAGAGGACAAGAAACGGCGACTTGGTGAGGATGCCGTCGAACCTCACCGGATCAAGTACAAGAAGCTCACCAACTGACGGTTCGGCGGTAAGGGGATGGCTCTGGGGGGTCAGCCTCTGGGGGGTCAGCCACCCAGGCTTTCCAAGGCTTTCCGTCCCGCCTCGGCCACGGCTTTCCGAACGGCGGCCATGATCGTTTCCGTCGCCTCCGATGGCCCGCCGGCCTCCAGATCCCGGATGGTGTCCACCGAATCCAGGTACCACTGGGTCCAGGTCTGGAGAATCAGGCGCTCCTCTTCCAAATTCCCCCCCTGGGAGAGGGTCGCCCGCCCGATCTCGGCCTCTCGCTGAATGCGCCCAATAGCAGCCGCTTCCAGCTCCATGGCGATGAAGGTTGCCATCTCGGCATCGGCCGACGTGAGAGCCATGGCCGAAACAGCGGAGCAGACGCTCACGTTCGCGAGGGTCTCCGCCGAGACCATCTCGAGTCGATCACCATCGGTGTGGTAAAACTGATCGGTAAAATGCCAGAATAGCACCCCGGGTATGCCGGCCCGAAGGAAGGGCACGTGGTCACTTCCTCCCTCGTAGGGATTGGTCCGAACCACCCACCCGGTCTCCGCAGCCTGATCCATGCACCGGTTCAGGACGAAGTCGTTCAGGTAATGGGGGGTGATTTGACCTACGGTCATGGGCCGACCGCCCCACTCCGTGTGTCGGTCCTCCCCCCGGGTCCAGACCGCTGAGGGGTCGGGCATCTTCTCTATGAGGAAGGTGCCACCGGTTTTTCCCGTGTCCTCCCCCACCATATCCAGACTCAGGCCCCACCGGACGCCCTGGGCCCGGGAGGGATCGTCGTCCAGGAATCTGCGAGTGGAGGTGATCTCGTCCCCCCAGATCATGGAAATGGTTCGGTCGGGAGAGAAGGTGCCGGAGCCCACTCCCTGACCCAGGGCCCGCGCGACCTCGGCGAGGGCAGCAACCCCCGTGGCGTTGTCATTCGCGCCGGATTCCTGCACGTGGGCGCTGAAAACAAAACGCTCTTCCGGTGATTTCTCCCCCCGGACCTCGGCCACCAGGGTCAGCTCCTCCGACGGGTAGATGCGGCTCTCGATTTCAACCCTCACGCGGACGGGGCCTGCGGCCAGGGCAGCGCGTAGGGCGTTCCGGGCGTTCAGAGAAAGGGCCAACCCCCAGGACTCGGCCTCGTCGTCGTAGGGGATGGAGGACATGGGAGCGATGTCCCGGTTCTCCTCCGGGTTGTTGTAGGATGAAAGCCTGTAGCCGAGTACGCCCAGCGCTCCGTGCTCCTGGACTGCCCTTCGGAAGAGTTGACCAGGGCTCCCCTCACCCATGACGATCTTGCCAGGCACGTCGTTCCCCTCGAAATCCTGGGGTGAGCCTCGCCCCACATCCACGAGCTCGGCCCCCAGACCTCCGACAGGTGTGGAGTGGGAGTAGGCGGCCATCAGGTTGATGTTCGTGGCGAGGGTCATGAGAGGATCCTGATCGCCGACGATGCCAAGGGAAGCACTCACGGGGTCCCAGGCCGGATCGGTCATGTCCCGGGCCTCGATCCGGTAGGTGAGGGGGGCATCCTGCCCCTCCATTTCGGCCACATAGCCGGCGGCCTCCAGGGCCCTGACCACCTCCCGGATGGAGGCATTGAAGCTTTCGTTTCCCGGTAGCCGGTACGAGGGGTCCAAGAAGGCTACCAGATCCCGGGCGCGGTCGCCCGAGATGTTCGCCTTGGCCAGGTTTTGGAATGCAACGAGAGCCGGCGGGGCCTCTGGCTGGGCGGAGGACGCCTGGGGGAAAGCCGGAGAACCGGCCCCGGCGACCCCGATGAGGAAGGGGACGAGGGTCGAAAGCGGAAATCTCATGTGGGCCTCGGGGACGTGGATGTCTGGTTCTCCCAGGCGGAACAGTTGGGGAAAAAGCTCAGGGCCGGCAAGGGCGCCGGCCCTGATTCCGCCCGGCCAGATTCCGCCGAGACGTGATTTTGCCCGGACCAGTCTACCGAACAGCCCGCCGTATCCGATCGGAACTCTTGAGGCCATCCGAGAAGATGACTTCGATCTCATCCGAAGCCACCGGGAGGCTGATCCTACCCCCCCTGGCGAAGGAGATGACCTCGCCTGTGGCGGGGTTCCTGACCAGGGCCATGGGGAAGGAGTCGGCATCCCAGGTCATCTCCACCACCGATCCACCAAGGGGGGAGATCTCCGGTTCCGGAGCCGCAACAATCTCCGGTCCGACCCGGGACTCTCTGGTCGCTGGGGAACGCCCACCCCCCGAAACCCGGAGCCCCGAGATCCTGGTCAGGTCGAGGGAACGAAGAGGGATGGCGAAGGCGAAGTGGCCCTCTTCCGCGTCTGAATCAGGGACCGGGATTGGCTGGAAGGCCAGGGAAAGGAGAGACCCACCCGTCCGATCGAAGGCCTCCACTCGGTACTCCCCGGACCCCTCTGGGAGGACGGGGCGGGTAGTCACCTCAAAGGAGGGCTCCAGGATAATTCGGTCCCTCTCGACCCGTCCCCAAATCAAGAGGCTTGGCTCCGGCTCGCCCTGGGAGGCGTACGCACCGAAGGCCTCCCTGTAGTCCAAGATGGCTTCGTAGCTGTAATCGCTGATCCAATCCGGGTTGCAGTAGCTCATGAAGTCATAGTGGGTGGTAGGGGACTTCAGAGCCTCGACCCCAACGTCCAGTCCCCAGATGCCGATTTTGCCGTCGGCATAGGGATACGACGGGTCTGGGCTCCCCGCCCCGCAGCCGGGTGCATGGTACCGACGCCAATTGTGGCCCCATTCGTGTGCGGCCACGCCCGAACCGCTGGGCAGACGGTCCCATCCGATGGCAGTCGGAGACCCCAGGTACCCCATCCCGGCGACACCGCTGGTGTACGTCGTTTTGACCACACCATAGTAGTACCGGGTGCCTTCCTCAATCGTCCGGAGGGCCTGGACCTCGCTCAGGACCGTTCCCCAGGCCCCGTTGCTGTTGTCGCTCAACAGGGCTGGAGCGTTGGTCACGAACTCCGCATGAACCACCAGGTTCGCCTGGGCGATTGGGAGCAGCCTCATGGTGACGTCCATGAACTGGGTAGCGTTCCCAGCGGTGACGTTCCCCAGAAGGTCGTTCACGCTCTGGCGGACAGGCACGAAGGTCACGTTGAACGTCGACGACGTCCGGACATCCATGGCCAGGGGAGATCCGCCGACCGGGAAGGAGTTGTCCCCTTCATCGCTCTCCACCACCTGGTTGGTGGGATCCACGTCTGCGAGGATGGTGAGGCCCGGCTGAATGAGGGAAGCCGGGACGGAGGCGTTCCAGGAGGCGCCGAGGGTGGACTCATCGACACTCGTGGGCACCGACGCTCCCGGTGCTGAGATGACATCCGTGTGAGCCAAACTGCCTCCCAGGTAATACCGGATACGGACGGAAGGCAGGGCGCTGTTGGCTTCCGAAGCCGTGGCGAAGACCCTGACGTACCCATCCTTATCGGCGACGAGGGGCACCGAACCGCCCAGGGTCTGTGTGCTCTGCGTGAGGTAAAGGTTGGATATTGTGAGGTTCAGGCTGATACCCGCCCAGGTGGTGGCGTCGTCCACATTGGAGGAGGGGGAATCCCCGGAGGGGTTGAAGGCGAACACCCGATAGTAGTAGGTGGTGTTCGCGGAGAGACCGGTATCGGCGAACGATGTCGTATTTTCGGGTACGGTCCCGACTCCGCCGTAGGCCCCGGCGGCTCCCTCTTTCCGCTCGATCCGGAAGCCGGTCTCGTCGGCCGATCCGTCCGTCCAGCTCAGCTCCACGGTGGTTGACCCGGTTGCCACGGCATTCACCCCTGCTGGGGCTCCCGGCGGCACACCCCATGTGGTGGAGTTGGCCTCGGTCGAGGGAGCCGAGCATCCGACGGCGTTGCAGGCCTGGACCCGGTAGAAATAGGTGGTGTTGGGGGAGAGGTCCGTGTCAACGATGCCGGTTGTGTTGACCCCAAAGGGGCCAATTTGGGTGATGGTGCCGCCGGCTCCCTGCTTCCGTTCCACCACGAAGCCGGTCTCGTTGCCCGAGGCATCGGTCCAGGTCAGAGCCATTGTGGTGGATCCGGTGGCAGTAGCTTCGAGGTTGGTCGGGGCTTGGGGCGCCACCTCGTCCGTGACGGCACTGACCTCATTGGAGTATGCTGAACAACCCGCATCATTGCACGCTCGAATCCGGTAGGCGAAGCTGGTGTTCGGCGTAAGGCCGGTGTCGCCGAAGGCGGTGGTGTTGGGGGCTGGGGTTCCGATTTGGCTCCAGCCTCCTTCGACTCCCCTTTTCCGCTCGAGTCCGAACCGGGTCTCGTTGTCGGATTCGTCGGTCCAATTCAGGTCAACGGTGGAAGGTCCGGTGGCCAGGGCTCCCAGCCCCGTGGGAACCGCGGGAGGCACGTCCAGGGTCGTGGCCTCTGCCTCGGCGGGAGAATTCGAACAGCCCGTCTCGTTGCAGGCCTGCACCCGATAACGGTACGTGGTGTTAGGGGTAAGTCCGGTGTCCCCAAAGGTGGTCGCATTGGGGGCTAGGGTCCCAGCCGGGCTCCACAGACCGTTCGATTTTTCCGAAACCTCTTTTCGTTCGACCTCAAACCGGGTCTCGGCATCGGAGGCATCGGTCCAGGTCAGAACGATGGTGGAGGATCCGGTTTCCAGGGCGTTCAGGCCGGTAGGAGCTTCCGGGGGATAGGGCACCAACGTTCCGGAGAAGTCGACCGTCACCAGGTTGGGGTTCTTTACGTTGGCAGTCTGCTGGGTGGTGGGAAAAGAGTGAAGGGCCGGGTCGAATCCTGACAGGGTTACGGTGTAGACTCCCCTTTTCAACTTGTCGAAGCCGAAGGCCCCCTGAGGGTCGGTCGTCGAAGAACGGGTCTCCGGGCCCGAAATGGAGACGGTCACCCTCTCCATCCCGGCCCCCTCCATCGTCGCCGTTCCCCCTATGGCGCCGTCGCTTTTCGTGGCGCCCTTGAAGTTCACCTTGGCCGGCGCTTTGCCTGCCTGGACGGTGGTGGGGATTGCTGTGGTGGCGAACTCCACGTGCTCAGGGTACCCGTCGATTTCTACCTGGTAGTTTCCTGGCGACAGGTCCGGAAAGGTGAACGTTCCGGCGGCTGAGGTCTGGACCGAACGGAGCTGGCTGCCGGTCAGCCGAACCGTGACACCTGAAAGGGTGGCCTCATCAGCCGAGACCACACCCTCCACGGTGCCCTGAAAAGGGGGCTCAACCGGGAGCTTCGGCCCTCCATTGTCGCAGGAGAGAGTCGAGAGCAGGAGGAGGGTGAAAGCCGCTGAGACGATCCTCTTTGTAGACATCTTCGTATCCGGGCCGGAGGGATTCCTGCATTTGAGAGCGGTATGTGCGTTGATTGCTGCAATGGACACGCCATCAAAACGA
>JBDRDQ010000257.1:0-3834 GCA_043820695.1 Gemmatimonadota bacterium
CTCACCGATCTTCCAGAACTCTCGCTCCGGTTCCAGTCTCACCTCGACTAGATGCCGGGACAGCTCCGTCAGGGCATCCATGTTGGAGGAGGGGAAGGCCCGGCACCGATGGAGGGCCCATAGCCGCTGGACCAGGTTCAGCCCCGAAGGCTCTCCAGGGGTCTCCTTCTCCGGCCATGACAGCGCTCCCAGGCCTCCCTCTTCCAGCTGATCCTCCAGCCCCCCCGGGCCGCCGGGCAGGCCGGGAGGCTCGGCGCCGCCGTTTCGGATGCGATCCAGCTCTTCCTGGCACCTTTGGGCCAGGAAGCCGATGTGGGCTTCAAGAATGGGGAAGGATCGTTCGCAGACGTCCAGGTGGGCGTCCCAGTCCACCCGCAGGGCCACCGTGTCCCAAATGGCTCGGGCCTCCAGTTCCTCGTTGGACCGGGCCAGAAGGTGGAGGAACCCTACCGCCTGCCCGGGCCCCACCGTCTCCTCCCGACCCCCGGGGCTCCTGACGGTCACCTTCCCCTCCACGATCACAAAAAAGGCCTCTCTAGGCCGCTGGGGCTGAAGGAGGAAGCTGCCGGCGGGGAAGAACTCCTCCTCGGCGTGTTGGGCGATGGCTCCCAGTTGGGCAGAGCTGAGGCGTTCCAGAGCGGGGAGAGTCCGGAAATAAAGGAGAGGTCCGAAGAAAATGGGCTGTCCTTTCATCTCAGCCTCCCTCCTCCCGTCGTTCCAGCGATCTCCGGGCATCATCCAACACCTCGACGTGGGTCTCCGACAGCATGGTGCACCGGTCCAGCTCAGGAACCAGGTGCGTCATCCCAAGGGAACCCATCTGGGCTGCGGCAAGGGAGCTGAGGGATTCCACGCCCGAGCCCAGGAGTTCCACGAGGACGGCCTCGTAGGGAAGATGGTCCTCCCGGTCAGGCTCCTGCCCTCCGTAGGACTCGGGGGGCTCGAGGAGATCGTCAACCAGCGTCAACATGGGGCGCCGGAGAGGGGAGAATAGGAGGTGCTCCAGGAGCTCCCGACTGCTGGCCCTGGACTCCTTCCTCGGACTGTGAAGGGCCCTGAAGATCCCCCGGTATTCGTCATTGTTCGTGTAAAGGTTCAAGAGGCGGAAGAGTCGCTCCAGGGCGTGGTCCTGTTTGTCCCGGAGAAGAAGCACCAACACCCGGTGGGTTTCCGGCCCATGCTCCAGCGCCTGTCCAGCCCCGGCCTCAAGGTCCCTTCGCCAGCTCATGAAGCGGAATCCCGCGGACAGGGTCTGGTGGAGGGACCGTTCCAGCGTGGGCGTGTCCAGGGGAAGGTGGGGTTGCTTGTTCCTCCACCTCCCCAGGGCCCGAAGAATCTTGAAACGGACCATCCCGTCCCGTTCGGTGAGGAGGCGTTCCAGCAGGACCCTGGAAGCCTGCGGGGAGCCGAACTCGCCAATGGTCTGGGGAAGGTGGCGCCGCACTCCGTGGGGGAGCTCCGGATCCCCCAGCGCCTTTTCCAGGCGGGACAGGGCCACGGGGCCGAAGGAGACCAACGCCCCGCGGACCTCCTCCCGCAGGGACCGCTGGTCCAGGAGCGAGACCAGGGGCTCGAGGAAGGCAGGGTTACGGGTCGCACGAATGGCCCGGATGGCCTCCAGCCGGACCGCCAGGTCGCTGTCGTGAAGGAGCCGGCGGAGAATCTCTTCGAAAACGGGGGCTGGATGGGCCCGAATGGACTTCCCAAGGGCCAAGCGGGCCTCGTCGCTCCCCTCCCGGGCCACCTCCTCGACAGAGCTCCTGATAGCATCTCCGGAGGCTCTCCCCATAGCCAGGAGACTCACTCCCGCCGTGACCCGAACCTCCGCAGCCGGATCGGAAAGGGCCTTCCGGAGAACCGATTCCTCCGGTCGCAGGGCTGAGAGGACCCTGTGGCTGGTGGCCCTCACTCCAGCGTCGGAGTGGCTCAGCAGCCGGTCGGCCATGGCCAGGAAGTCTGTCCGGCCCGAAGAGGCGAACAGCTCCATTGCCCGCATGACGACGGGTGGGGAGGGATGGTAGAGTAAGAGTGCCGGTACCACGCTGAGCTTGCTCTCAGCTCCCAGGAGTTCCAGCGCCGCCACGACCTGCCGGTCGTCGGAGGCGTTCAGGGTAGCCAGAAGGGTCTCCAAAGAAGCCATGTCCAGGGCCGGAAAGTCCCGGTGGTTGGTCACCACTTCCTGGTTTAGGGTCTCCCGGAATAGGTCCAGGTAGTGCCGCTTCAGGTCCAGGGTGAGAAAGAGCCAGAGCGCCCCGGTCCCACAGGCCAGGACGGAAAAGGTCAGTTCATTGCCCGTGACGGAGAGGACCATGAGGATGATGATGGAACCCAGAGCCTGCCCTCCCCTCTGCCCCAGCACATCGATGAGCCCTTTAACCCTGGACCGCAGCTCTCCCGAAATGGGCACGAAAAGGAGCTCTGTCCCCGTGCGGTAAAGGGAGTGCCGCAAGCCACCGTCGGCGCCCTTGAGCAGGAGGACCATCCCCAGCCCACCGACCAGGGCGAATCCCGCGGCAGTGGCAAGGATGAGCCCTGGCACGATGGCCAAGGCCGCGTTCACGCCCACTTTCCGAAAGAGGAAGGAGACCAAAAAGAGCTGGAAGAAGAGAGAAAGAAGGTTCAACCCCAGGTAGACCGAGGAGAAGAAGGCCCCCATCTCGGCCGAACCTACGTACCGGTCCACGGTGAGCTTGAACACGAAGTCCACCATGGTGAAGGTCACCGTGGCGGCCAGGATGAGTACAGCCACCTTTCTCAGGTAGGGCCGGGCCCAGATCATCCGACCTACCGTCCCCATGTCCCAGACCCGGCGTAGTCCCGAAAGGTGTGTCTTGACCAGCTGTCCGCGGCTCAGGAGAGAGGGGGCCCCCGAGCTCAAAAGGAACACGAGAGCCCCTGCCAGGACCATGTGGCGGGCCGGGAGCCACACCGCGAGAACCCTGGCCAGACCCGAGCCCAGGATGGCTCCGGCCACGCTGCCTACCCCGATGAGCGCGAACAGGCGCTTGGCCTGGATGACAGTGAAGAGCCCACCCAGAAGGGTCCAGAAGCGGACCACTACCAGGGTAGCCAGAACCCCCGACCAGGTATAAAGGGCGTAATAGATCCAGGGCCCCGACCAGGGCATAAGGACCCAAAAGGCGGCGGTGACGGCCGCCGCGAAGACGAGCCACCCGGTGAGCTCGTTCCTGGTGCTGAACCGCCGCACGAAGGGCGGCTCTCGTTGCCCTAGGAGGAGTGCCACCAGGGCGATGGTCAGGTAGACCCAAGGAAGCCGGCGGGCGGACAGGCTTCCCAGGAAGAGGGCGTCCCGTGCCGTCTCGAGGAGGGCATGGCCGGCCATGAATCCAAAAAGGGTGAGAAAAGCCGCTCCGGCGTCTTTTCGCTCGTCGGGCCGGACCTTCGCCACCGTGCTGAGGAGGCGGGCCGACACCCGGTTCAGGAAAACCTGAGCCTCCTGCATGTCCGGAAACCGATGTGGGACACGAGAGTTGGTAGTCACGGAACGCCGGTCTGGGGTCGAAATTTTGAGGGAGAAACCCGTTCTCCACCCGGCAATCATGGTTTACCTTTAACAGCGAGGCCAGCCCCTTCCGGGGACTGCCGCTCGTCAACTTCTCTCTTCCCCTCGGTCATGACAACACGTTTCGCCCTTTCCGTACTGGCTCTGAGTGCAGGGATTCTCCCTCTGCCCGCCCTCGCTCAAACCCTTCCCCCTCCTCTCTCTTCGGAAGAGGCCCGGGAGGCCCGCCAGATCGTGGAGGCCATGAAGGTGGACGAGCGGGGGCCATATTCCGCCATCAGGTGGTACTGTGCCGATGGGAGCACCCACCC
>JBDRDQ010000258.1:0-2566 GCA_043820695.1 Gemmatimonadota bacterium
CCGTCCCGTCCGTGCTGCTGGATACGATCCGTGTACCGTCCGGGGTCACCGCGACTCCGGTGACCCCGGCCCCATGTCCGTGGAAGCGCCGGAGCTCTCTGCCGGTGTTCACCTCCCAGACTCGGACGGTCGAATCTGGCCCGCCGGAGACCGCCAGACGGCCATCGGGAGTTATGGTTAGCACTCGCACGGAGTTCGAGGGGGCGGTATGGCGCAGTTGAGACTCTCCGGACGCTGCGTCCCTGTGTCGAAGGGATGTTCCCCCTCCCGAAACAACGCCTTTTCCGTCAGGGGTAACGGCCAGGGAGGTGACCCAGTCATCCTCGTGCCATCTGAAGAGTTCCTCGGCCGTTTCAGCGTTCCACAGGATGACCGAATGGGAGCTCCAGGGATTCTTGCCGTCGGGCCGTTCGTAGCTCCCGGACAAGATCCGATCCCCGGAAGGCATCACCGCAACCGCTTCGATGGATCCGGTGTGGCCTTGAAGGGCAGCCACCAACCGGCCGCTGCTGAGCTCCCAGATCTTCAAAGTCTCACGATCAGCGGAGACCGCCCGGCGGGAATCAGGGAAGACCGACAGCGCGTTGATTAGAGACGAGTGCCCACGCCATACCGATTTCGCGTGCCCGGTCTCAGGGTCCCAGGTCCTGAGGAAGCCGTCGTCGTCGCCGGAGATGATGGTCTGACCATCGGGGGTCACCGCGACCGCCCGGACGCTGGCCTCATGACCTCGAAGCGTGAAGACCTCTTCCCCGCTGTCGCTGGCCCAGACCCGTAGCACCCCATCGAACCCGGCCGACACGATCCGTTTCCCGTCTGGCGTGACCGCGACACTGCAGACCTCGTTGTGGTGGCCCGAGAGGGTAGCGATGCAGGGTGATCGTTGGTCGGGACGATTGATCCAGCGCAACCACGGGTGAGGGGCCGGGTTCCCGGCCAGCTGCAGCGCCTCCACGTGCCTGGAGACAACACTCCTTCTCGGCTGATTGGCCGCCTGCTGCCAGATCAGCTCGGGGCACTCATTGAGAATGTGGCTCTCGGCTTTCAAGAACCGCAGCCACTCTCTCAGACTTTCGCGGATGAACTCCGCATCAGTGGATACCGCGGTCATGCGGATCTCTTCCCCCCATTGGGTTTCAATTTACCGGGGCCGTCCGGCGAGAGTATAGTGGCCCCACCATGTACGCTTCGCCCCAATACCAATTCGGCCTTTTCTCGCTTTCAATCCCGGGATGCACGAAGTAATCTTAAAGCGGATTTCGCCATGCTGGTGGTCATCCGAGAGTGACTGCACTCAGGTGAGGTGAACCATGCCCGAAGCGTGGAAAACGGTCCGGGTGTTCATTTCCTCGACATTCAGGGACATGCAGGCGGAGCGGGATCACCTGGTTCGTGTCGTATTTCCCCGCCTTCGAGAAGAGATTCTGAAACGTCGGATCCATTTCGTAGATGTGGATCTCCGGTGGGGGGTCACGGCGGACCAGGACGCTTTCGACCTCTGTATGCACGAGATCGAGCAATGCCATCCCCGCTTCCTTTGCATGTTGGGCGGCCGGGACGGTTGGGTTCCTCCCCCCAAGTCCATCGACGGGGCGTTCGTGGATCGGCTGCTCCGAGGTGAGACAAAAGCTGGGAACCTCGCCCCCTCGGACCTGGCACTCTTCTCCGAAGAGGCGCCGGATGGCTCAGGCTCCTTAGGGTGCCTCTATTCGCCAGACCCTTCCGGAATCGTGTACGTCCTGCGCGAGAAGCCAAAGGATTCGGCTGAGATGGCAGTTTGGGACGACCGGTGCAACAGGGCCGTCCAACTGCTCCGCGAAGCGGGCCATCCTGAAACGATGCGATCGATCACGGCTTCGGAGGTCCACCACGGGGCCCTGGATCGCCTGGACAAGCCCACCTACCAGTATTTCTACTTCCGAGACCCCTCAGCCACGGAAGCCATCCGCGAGCCGGACGCCTCGGTGTACCGAGAAGAGCCGGGAAGCTTCGGCGCCTCCGCTTTGTCCGACCTCAAGGCCCGGATCGAGAGGGCCGAAGGTCTCGTGCAGGTTGCGCCCGGGGAGACGGAGAGGGTCCGGTTGCCGGTCTTCGTGTATCCATCCAAATGGGATCCGGCCACCCGCCGGTTTGCGAATCTCCAGGAATTCGGGGATCGGGTCTACGAAGACCTCCTGGCAAGCGTCGACTGGGAATTTGGCCCCGGGCCCCGGGAAACGCTGGGGCGCTTGGCGGAGGAGAAGGCGGCCTTGGAAGCATTCGTGGAAGACCGCCTGGAACGGTACGTGATGGGGGGGCGACGTCCGGTCCTGGAGGCCCTGTTGGAACACGCAAGGAGTTCGGAGGAGGGTGGATATCTGTGCGTGGTGGGGGATCCGGGGAGCGGCAAATCGGCCCTCATGGGGAGGCTTCTCCGGGACTGCATGGAAATGGAAATCGGCGGGCCTTCTTCGCAGGGGCTGGTGGTTTCCCATTTCATCGGCGTCAACAGCACGGACCTCAGGGAAATGCTCTGGCGTCTTTGCAGCGAGCTGGTTGCCGGCGTAGGCCTGCCCGATGAGGTCCC
>JBDRDQ010000259.1:0-2203 GCA_043820695.1 Gemmatimonadota bacterium
TTATCGCAGGCTCTCCGACACGAGGATCCGCACGACGGTCTCGCTTCCCGACAGGCCTCCATTCTACGAGTTCTTCACAGAGCATTTTCAGGTCGGGGACATCGTGGTCTATGACGGCGGCAAGAAGCATTTCGTCATGTCGACCAAGGCGAACACCCTTCTTTCACTTCGCCCTCTCCTGCGGAAGTCCCGGATCGAGAGAATCTTCACGTTCCGCGTCGGAGAGTGGAAGGAAGGCGCGGACGCCATCCTCAAGCGGATTCGCGGGGAGTTCCGAAAAGCGCTTGTCGTCGTTCGCAGCTCCACGGTGAACGAGGACACCTACCAGTCCTCCCAGGCCGGGTCCTATCACAGCGAGTTGAACGTGTCGGCCCACCGTCCGGCAATGCTTCGGGCGGCCATCGACCGGGTTGTGAACTCCTACTTTCAGAAGGGAAACAACAACCCGGCGAATCAGGTTCTGGTCCAGCCTCACGTCCGACGAATCCGGAGCAGCGGGGTCGTATTCACCTGCAACCCGCGCACCGGCGCACCCTATTACGTTGTGAACTACGATGACTGGACCGGGGGGACGGAGAGCGTCACGGGAGGCCAGGAGTCGGAGTCCATCGAGATATTCCGGGGTTGCTCCCTCAGTCGCTGTCCAAAGGAATGGCGCGCTCTTGTCGAAGCGGTCCGAGAACTGGAGAAGATCATTCCCAATACGCCGCTGGACATCGAGTTCGGGATCGATGGGCACGGGCGAGTCGTGATCTTTCAGCTCCGGCCGCTGGTCCTCCCCAACGGGGAACCCGCCGACCGGACGAGCGATTTCCGGCGGGGGTTCACCAAACTCAAAGAGCGCCTGAGGAAGCGGATGAAGCCGGTGCGCCACCTGACCGGGGGGAAGGCCGTTTTCAGTGACATGGCTTTCTGGAACCCGGCGGAGATGATTGGGGACCGACCGGGGAGCCTAGCGATCTCGCTTTACCGGCATTTGATTACCGATTCCATCTGGCATAAGGCCCTCGAGCCCCTAGGCTACCAGAAGGTGGGGCCCGCGCCGCTTCTCTTCGAGTTGGCGGGAAAGCCCTACATCGACATCCGGGCGACCTTCAACGCCCTGCTTCCCGATGAGCTGCCCCGGAATCTCCGCGAGAAGCTGATCCGCCATTACATGCAGAAGCTCCAGAGTCTCCCGGAGCTCCACGACAAGGTGGAGTTCGAGATTGTCGACAACTGTTATCACTTTTCCCTGCCCCACCGGATGAGGGAGCTGCGCGGCGCCGGCTTCCGCGCGGAGGACTGCGACCGCCTCCAGGAGAGCCTCAGGAGCCTCACGAGGAGGGTCCTGGTCGATTCCCCTGAGCTTCTGGGGAAGGCGGAGGCCGCTTGCGCCGAGATGGAGAGACGGCGGGCCTTCACCCTCGACTCGCTGAAGGCAAGCGACGGGAGCGCCGCAAGCATCGGCCCCCGCGTCCGGGCCCTCCTGGCACTTCTCGAGGACTGCCGGCGGTTGGGAACGCTGCCCTTCTCCCAGGTGGCCCGGATGGCGTTCGTGGCCCGGGCGCTGCTGGACAGTATGGCGGTCGAGGGCATCGTCGACGAGGCGTTCCCCGAGGTGTTCATGGACCAAGTCTGCTCGGTGGCCCAGGAGATGAGCAACGACTTCCGGAGGGTCAGCCAAGGGGAGATGGACAGCAGTTCGTTCATGGCGCTTTACGGCCACCTTCGGCCGGGAACCTACGACATCTGCTCTCCCCGTTACATCGACAGCCTCAACGGACTCTGGAGGCATGAGGCCGCCGCCCCGGCGGGCCTGGACGGCCAGAGGCCCAGGCGCCGCTCCCTCGGCTCCCTGCGGGGCCTGGAGGAGGCCCTCCGGGCCCAGTCCCTGGGCGTGGAGGCGGAGGAGATACTGCGGTTCATTCGGGCCTCCCTCGAGGCGAGGGAGAAGATCAAGTTCGAGTTCACGAAGAACCTGAGCGCGGCCCTCGAACTGATCGCCGAGGCGGGCCGGATCGCCGGCTTCTCCCGACCGGACTTGGCCCACCTGGACGTGGCGGCCCTGAGGCGGGTCGCCCGCCTGCGCGGGACCTCCAAGATCGCGGCGGACTGGCGCCGGACCATCGAGCGGAACCGGGCGAAGAAGGATCTCGGGGCCAAGGTCTCCCTCCCGCCCCTGCTTTGCTCCGACGCCGACCTGGAGATCGTCCGCCACCAC
>JBDRDQ010000260.1:0-3692 GCA_043820695.1 Gemmatimonadota bacterium
GCCACGGGTCTTGGGGAGACCACCCTGGATGCCCTTCGAAAGCTGGGGTATTCCCTGGCGTTGTATGAGGGGATGGACGGTTACTTCGCCAGGGTCCACGCTGTCCTCGTGGACCCATCCACCGGGACTCTGTGGGGTGCCAGCGACCCCAGGGACTTCGGAGCGGCGGGAGGGCGGTGAGGTGGACAAGCGTGGATTTCTGGGAAGGAGGCTCCAAGGCCTCCAGCGCCGATGGCAGGCCATCGCCGGGTCGGAGTACGACCAGGAAACCGCGAACCTGAGGCCTGACCTGCCTTCTGAGGATCGACCACGGCTCCTCAAACGAATGCGGAAGTGTCTCGAAGCCCAGGGTGGGGAGATTCTGGCCCGCTCTCAAGCGGCTGCTCTGGGCAGGGCCTATCTGACCCTGAACGGCAAGGGGAGGGAGGCCTTCCTGAGGATGTTGGCTCAGGAGTTCGACCTGAACCAGGATGCGGTACAGCACGGCCTTTCGGCGCTGACCGGGGCGGGTACTCCGGAGGCCCGGAGGGCGGCTCGCCGGACTCTCCTCGAGGCCACGGAGAGCCCTCGTACCCGGATTCTCACCCGCTTCAACGCCCTCCCTCAGGGTGTGAAGTTCCTGGTGGACCTACGGGCCGACCTTCTGCCGCTGGCAAGAAAAGACCCTCTCCTGGCCTCCCTGGACGACGACCTGAAGGCGCTCCTCACTGCCTGGTTCGATGTGGATTTTCTCCAACTCCGGCGCATCTCCTGGAACACCGCCTCCGGAGCCCTCCTGGAGAAGTTCATGGCCTATGAAGCCGTGCATCCGGTGGAGAGCTGGGAGGACCTCAAGAACCGATTAGACTATGACCGGCGATATTTCGCCTTCTTCCATCCAAGAATGCCGGAGGAGCCCCTCATTTTTCTGGAGGTGGCCCTTGTGCAGGGCATGGCCGGAAACATCCAGGAACTGCTGGACCCCACGGCCCCGGTTGCCGACCCCGAAGAGGCCGACACCGCCATCTTCTACTCCATCTCCAACGCCCAAAAAGGCCTAGCCGGCATCTCCTTTGGCGGCTTCCTCATCAAACGGGTCGTTGATGAATTGGCCAGAGAATTCTCGGATCTGAGGACCTTTGCGACCCTTTCTCCCCTACCGGGCCTCCGCAGCTGGCTCGAGACGATGCTCCACGGGGATGAGGATCTCCTCCTGCCCTCGGACCAAAAGCGCCTCCGACGGTTGACGAAGGCGGATGATCTGAGCGCATGGGTGGTTGGGATCGTGCGGGAGGACGGTTGGCGGGAGAATGATGAGCTGGAAAAGGCCGTCAAGCCGATCCTTCTGAGGCTGGCGGCCCGGTATCTCATCCAAGAGGGAAAGGCGGGGGGCGGTGCCCTGGATCCGGTGGCCCACTTCCACCTGAGCAACGGCGCCAGGGTCGAGAGGCTGAATTGGGCTGCGGACACCTCCCGGCGAGGGCTGACTCAGTCAGCCGGGATTATGGTGAACTACCTGTATGACTCCCGGAGAATCGAAGGGAACCACGAGGACTACAAAGGTCGCGGGAAAATCGCCGCCGGCTCTTCGATCCGAGGCTTGCTGAAGGGCTAGACCGGGGGCCCGGGCTTACTCCCCATCAGGAAAACGAAGACCCAGCGCCAAGAACCGACGGAAGTCCTCGGTGTTGGCGGTGGCGAGGGGCACTTCTGCAACGATCGCGGTTGCAGCCACCACGCAATCCTGGAAGCTCCCACGCCTCCGGCCTGATGCGTTGAAGAGACGGGCCGCTTCTCGCGCTTCTTCCGTTCCCACCGGGATCAACGTGCGGACCAGCCGCTGGGCCAGAGCCTCCCCGGCATCGTCGACGGGCCCGCACAGGAATTCCCCCCACACCATGGTGGAGGCCCCGAAGCTTTCTCCCCGCCGAAGCCAGCTCCGGAGTTTGTCATCCTCGGCCGACGCTGGGACAAGGGCGCGAATGAGGTAGCTGGTGTCCAGGTGGATCATTTCCCGGCTCCGGGTTCCGGTGGCGTCAGGGCCTGCCGGCACGCCGTTCTGCCCGAACGGTCCGGATCCATTCGGCAGCGGTCGTGTCCTCCATTCCCATGCGCTCCTGGAGGAGGTCCAATGCGGCGAGAGCTTCCGCCGCCGGATCGACCCCCTCTTCCCGCGAAGCAGAGGCTACAGCCCGGCGGAGTGCCTCGGACTTTGACACGCCCCATCGGGCGGCGAGCCGCTCTAGAGCTTGGGCCGTGTCAGGGTCGAGGGCGAATGTGGAGCGGATTGTCATGCGAGCCATATGATATGGTATGGCCATAATTAGTCCCTGTCCAGAGAATACGACCCGGTCTGGAGGCGGGGTCGGGCCGGGAGAAACCTTCTGGAGAGGAGAATTGATGGGTTTTGGGGGCGTCGGAATGGCGGGATGCCACCCCCTCGGAAACCTGGGATCGGCTTCCGCGGGTGCCTCGTGGAGCAGGATCGACGGCCTGCTAGAGCGCTCTCACACCCCCACCACCCCCGCTCCCGCGAGCGCGTCGACCTCGGCCGGCGAATACCCCAACAGCTCTTCCAGCACCTCCCTCGTATGGGCTCCAAGGGCTGGAGCGGCATTCAGCGGGATCTCGGGAGCGGCCGAGAGGTGGGGAACGCTTCGGGCGAAGGTGTAGGGCCCAACCTCGGGGTCATCCACCTTGGCGAGCATCCCTCGTACCCTGAAGTGGTCGTCGGCGAAAACGTCCTCCGCGGTGTAGACCGGCCCCGTAGGCATACCCGCCGCGTTGAAGGCGTCCACGACCTCGGTCCGGGTCTTGTCCGCCATCCACTCCTCGAGGATGGGCTGGAGGAAGCCGGCGTTGGCGGCCCTGCTGGCGCCGTCGGCGCTTCTGGGGTCGTCCACCAGATCGGGGCGGCCCACGGTGGTGGCCAGACGGGCCCAGATCCCGTCATCCGGGACGTTCAGAGCCACGTATCCGTCGGAGCACTGGAAGGCCCCCCTGGGCCAAAGATGCTCAAGCTTTCCTCGTTGCGGCGCCTTCCCCGAAACCGAATAGAGAGCCACCATCCGCTCGTTCAGGGCGAGCATGTTGTCCAGAAGGGAAATGTCCACCATCTGGCCCTCTCCGGTGCGCTCCCGCATGAACAGGGCCTGCATGATCCCAAAGGCCCCCACCATTCCTGAGTACACATCGGCAAGGCCGTACAGGGTGAAGGTGGGGGGGCGGTCCTCGAAACCGATGAGATCCATCACACCGCTCATGGCCTCGGCAACGATGTCAAAAGCCGGCCGTTGGGCGTAGTCGCTCTCGTAGCCCGGTAAACGCCCGAAACCGGAGATCATGGCGTAGATGATTCGGGGGTTCAGCTCCTTCAGCCCCTCGTACCCCACGCCGACCTTGTCCATGGCTCCGGGGCGGAGGTTCTCGACCACCACGTCCGACACCCTGGCCAACCGCCGCAACACTTCGCGGCCTTCCTCAGCCCCGACATTCAGCGCCAGGCTCTTCTTGTTCCGGTTGTAGGCCATGTACCCGCCGGCCTTCTTGCAGTCGCCCTTCCGGGCAAACGGAGGAATTCCCCTTCGGGGGTCTCCCTTGCCGGGCCGTTCGATTTTGATCACCTCGGCGCCTGCATCGGCCAGGAGCATGGTGCAATACGGGCCCGCCATATACTGCTCAAGGCCGATGACCCGGACACCGGAAAGGGGGCG
>JBDRDQ010000261.1:0-4834 GCA_043820695.1 Gemmatimonadota bacterium
GGCATGGGAGCAATACCGAGACAACAAGAACGCCAAGATCAATTGGCATTTCACGACCCCTGGCGCACGCATCAAGCTATCTCGACTCTATCCGACACTCGTTGGTTGACACGACACTAGATAGTTCCTGTCCGGAAACAGGGGTATTGGGGAAGCGTGAGGGTCGGAGCCAGGTGAGACAAGGACTTTCGAGGGTTCTATTTCCGCCTGGTCGGGGCGACTCACTCCGGAAGAAGGGCTTGGCGGTCTGATCTGACGACGTATGGACGCACCTCTGCCAGCCTGGCCGGGTGGGCTGGGCCGGAAGACTCCGGAGCGAGGAAGCTTCAGGCCAACAGGTGACGGGCCAGGGTGAGCAGATTGGCCGTGAGCACCGAGGCCTGCACGTAGCTGGCAAACGACTCCGCTCCGCGCCACGTGCAACGGTCGAGGCCAAACGCCCGCTTGAGGAAGGAGATCATTCCCTCGATGCCTGCCCGGAAGTCCCGGAGCCTCTTGTAGACCCAACTGCTCCGGGTCATCTCGCTGACCTTGAGCCCACGCTTCTTTTGGAAGCAGACATCCTTGATCACCAGGGCTTTGGCTCCCTTCAGGTTGTCTTTCGAGGCAAAGCCGCCGTCCAGGGCCGCCTGCTTGGGAGGCCGGCCATAGAGGATCTTCTGGCGCTCAAGCATCGTAAGCGCCATCGACGAATCGGCCGGGTTACCCGTTTTGATCACGCAGTCCAGGATCAGCCCTGAGGCTCCCCCCGTCACGAAGATCTTGTGCCCGTATAGGGTGTCGCGCCGATCCTTCACGATGATGTCGGTATGGGGCTCGAAGAGAGAGACCAGCTTCTCACAGGCCGGCACCTTCTCGCCCTCAAGGACCCGCCTCCGGGTCTGGTCCACCACCTGCTCCAAGAGCCCGATGTAGTGGGCGAGTTCGGTGGCCAGCTTCTGGGCTCCGGCGTTGCCCTCCAAATGCTCGATGGCTCGTTCGGCATACCCCATGCACTTCTTGGCCACCTTCAACAGATCCCGGTACGCCTCCGTCCGCTTGGGTTTGCTGCCGGTATGCTGGATGGCCAGCATACGGCGCTTCGCACGCCTCCTATGGTCCGTGTAGAGCCCAAAGCCGAAGCGCTCGTGCGCTTCCCCCAGCAGCCGGGTCAGCACCCGGACCCCGTCGAAGAGCAGGCTCGAATCCGTGGGCGCATGTATGTTCGTCTCCACCACCGTGCTGTCCACCCGTACCTTGCGGCCCCGTTCCACTCCCGTCTTGGCGGCATACCGGATCACCATCGCCCCGATAGCTTCCAGCGTTTCGGCCCGCACCTTCTTCAGGTTCTCGGCCAGGGTCGCTCGCGTGGGTGTAGGTTCCAGGGCCCCGAAACGACAGAAGGTCCGGTAGGTCACCGAGTCCGCCAGATGGAACTCCAGCTCCCGGTAGCTGAAGCCGTTCATCTGTTTGAGAAGAAGCACACGCAGCACCTGGTCCCCGCTCATCCCTCGCGCCCCGGTCTGGGGACAGGCCAGGCCTCGCACCAGGTCTTGCCCTACGAGCTCGGCGATGTCAGGATGGAGGGAGAGGATCTGGCTGATCTTGGCCAACTCTGCGGCGTGGCTGTGCTCGATGTACGGCTGTTCCAGCGACAACTGCTCGTGACGGCGCATTCAGGGGCCTCCCGTGTGGGCTCGGGTTGGAGCTTTAGACACCCCAAACTTACGAGTCCAGCACGAATTCGGCGACCACTGGATGCGCCGTTACTTCTTTCCCTGTATACCTTTCAGGGTTTCCGGACGGGAACTAGCTAGGGCGGTCTTTCCCGTTCCCGCTTCTCCGGTGAGGAACGCGATCCCACCCTTTCCGCGGAGGGCATCTTCCAGAAACCCCTCGAGCCGGCCCAACTCCTCGCGCCGGCCCACGAAGGCCATTGCGGATGAGCCGCGGACCGGTTCGGTCGGGGACTGGAAGGGGAGTCCGCCGATGCCTTCCTTCCCAGCCGCCAAGAGCGACGGCGTGGGACTTCGGCTCCCGCCCGTGCGTAAGCTGTCCAGGAGTTCGGTGAGCTCAGGCGGAGGTTCGGCAACCAGCTCCTCCCACAGGAGTCGGGCGTGGGCCTCGCCCACCTGAATGGCGTTCCCCGGGTCTCCGAGCGTCAGCAGGGAGTTCATCCACGCCACCTGGTAGTGGGTGTTCAGGGGGTCATGGTTCGCGAGGCGTGCCCAATGACGCCTGGCCTCAACTGGTCGTCCCGCTTCCTCGGCCCGATCAGCCAGCTCCTCCAGGGCGGTCTCGAAATCCTGCCCGAGACGACGCGATTCCCTCTCCCTCCAGGCCTCGAAGTCGTGGGATCCCGGGAGGTGGAAGCCCTCCATGAACCGGCCACGGTACAGGGCCACGGCTTCCACCAGATCTCCCTCCTCGAGGAAGGTCTGGAAGTCGTCCACGTCGACCCGTATGACGAGAGGGTTGAGTCGCAGTGACTCCCCCTCAACCAGGATGCTTTCCCTTCCTAGGGTGGTCCGGATCCGGTAGAGCGCATCCGAGAGGGAGTGGCGTGCGGACTCTTGGGTACGTTCCGGCCATAAAAGGGCCTGGATCGGATCACGCCGCATGCCCGCCTTGCCCGCACTCGAAAGGAGGCCCAGGAGCGCGAGCTGTCGCCGCTGGCCCGCATGCCCTGGGCCCGGGCCCGTGGACCCTACGAGGGTGGCGTTCCCCAAGAGGGAAAGGAAGTACAGGGCGCGCCTCCAGAACAGGGGGACCGGGAGACGAAATCGGGACGAAACTGGGACGACCCGGTTCCTTCAAGATTAAGTCCGGTCACATGTCCGGACCAGAGTGCATTTTCCCATGAGGATGGCACTTCCGGGATCTGGCACCGGTCCGCTCATGCCTGGTTTCCCACCCCATCATAGGAGGTAGCAATGCGCACGGTTTACGTCCTTCCGCTTCTGGCCCTCGCCCTAGGATGTGGCGACGGGACCCTCCTTCAACCTGACAGCGACGGTTCTCTCATCCCCGGACAGCCCGAGCTGACCGTCGCAGCGGCCCAGGGGGATGTGAAGATGGTGCCCTTCAAAGGGAGTGGGCATTGGTGGGGAGTGGCCGCAGAAACACCGGAACGAGAGGGATTCGACTGCGAGGCCATGGGCGGCCTTTTTCTCGACGAGGGGGCCGGTGTGATCAATGTGACCCACCTCGGTCGGTCCGAGTACGGTTACGTCAACTGTTGGGGAGAGGTGGACATCCTCTACCAATTCGGCTGGGTCAAGGCGGCGAACGGCGATCAGGTGACCTGGCATGGAACTGTGGGGGAAGGCCTGGTGACCATCGCGGATTGGGATAACGGTACCTACGAAATGAGGCCGCTGTTGATCGATGGCGGCACAGGGCGCTTCGAGGGGGCAACTGGGATATTCCACTCTTCGGGTACTTTCGAAGTGGTGGATGGCGCGTATGTGGGAACTGAGACTTGGAAGGGAATAATGTCCTCGGTGGGGTCGATGAAATAGGAAAGTCGAGAGTAGTCTTCCCGAATAGGAACATGGAGCATCGGGGCGGCCGGGCGGATCCTCGGAGATTCGCCCGGCCCACCGCCCGAGAGTCTTACTCAACCTCCCGGGCTCCGGACTCACGGGCGAGTTGGCGCCAACCGGGAAGCTTCCTGTGAAGGTCAGCGACCAGTATCCGATCAGAATGGGGATCGGGTATTAGGGAGCCTCTGCGCAAGTGGGGTGCGGTCGCCCACAGGCTCCCCAGGGGCTCCAACTGCTGCTACGCGAAGGTCATGATCCTGGCATGACCCTCACAGAGACCCTTTTCGTCGCTTGCTTGAAATCGATAAACCAGGTGTATGCCACGCAACTTCTGGCGCCGGTATTGGTGTCGGCCCATTGGTTGCAGTGACCCCTGGTGCGGATTCCCTCCTGGACCGAGACGTGTGCCTCTGCCCCGATCGTGCCTCCCAGCGGTTTGAGGATCCAGGTAGCCTCCTGGCATGAGAACACTCGGTGTCCTCGAGCCCGCTCCTGATCCAATTCGTCCTCAGTTCGTCTGGAGCACACTCCCGAGGAGCTCTGGAAGTCCATGGATTCGTCGCGCCCGATGTCCAGCTCCGCCCGGAATTCCTCCTGTTCTGTGCGGACGGCCGTTTCGGTGTCCATACGGAAGGGAACTGTAGCGAGAAGTTGGTAGTGGCCCATGGGCCACGGGGGTGGCTCCCATTCTCCCTTGGGCGTTCCACCTGGAGACGCGCAGCCGCTCAGGCATACCAACAAGACGCAGCCTCCCAAGGCTCTGGGCGAGTACCGGCTTCTCATGGGACGTCCTCCTCTTCCAGGTCTTGAATGGCAGCTACCGCCAGGGAATGGCATCCAGCTCCTCCTGAGTCATGGGCGGAAGCAGCGCGTCTCCCGGCTCCAGGCGATGGCCGACGGCGTCCTGGACACAGAATCCCAGGCCGGTAACGGCACCGGCTTCATCCAAGCGCCCGCGCAGGGCACAACATCCGTACTCGCCATTCTTGTTCAGGGCGACCAGCTTCATCCCGAACATGGGGCGGCCCCCATGCCTGGATGCCATCACTTCGCAGAGGGCGCGGCAGGCCGCCTCGGGTGAGAGCCCCTCCCGCATCTTTTCGACGACCATCCGGCTGGCCGAGACCTTGACGCACTCCTCGCCATGACCCGTGGCCCCGGCGGCGCCGATGTCATTGTCCACGTAGAGGCCGGCGCCGATGATAGGCGAATCGCCCACCCGACCGACGATCTTGAAGTGGTGCCCTACGGTGCTGGTGACCCCGGCCATGTTGCCGCTTGCATCCAAAGTGAGGACGTTGATGGTGCCG
>JBDRDQ010000262.1:0-4110 GCA_043820695.1 Gemmatimonadota bacterium
GGCAAGCGACGCCGGCATGCGCTACGTGGTCTTCACCACGAAGCACCATGACGGGTTCAGCATGTTCGACACTCGGGAGACCGACTATCGCATTACGTCCTCTAAAACGCCCTTTGGCACGGATCCCCGGGCGAACGTGACAAAGGAGATTTTCGACGCCTTCCGGGCCGAAGGGTTCATGATCGGGGCCTACTTCTCCAAACCGGACTGGCACATCCCCGACTACTGGTGGCCATATTTCGCTACCCCGGACCGGAACCCGAACTACGACATCGAGAAGTACCCGGAGCGGTGGGCCCGCTTTGTGGAGTTCACCCACGCCCAGGTACGGGAACTCACGACGGAGTACGGGCCGGTAGATATCCTCTGGTTGGACGGAGGTTGGGTCCAGACCATGAGCGACGAGGAGATCCGGGAGCGGATGAACCGGCCGGACTACGACTTCATGCGCCTCCAGAACCAGGACATCGACATGCCCCGTCTGGTGGCCGAGGCCAGGGCCCGGCAGCCCGGCCTTATCGTGGTGGACCGGGCCGTGGAGGGACCGTACCAAAACTATCTGACTCCGGAAGCCCGCGTCCCTGATCAGGCACTCCCCCATCCATGGGAAGTGCCCATGCCCATGGCCCAAAGCTGGTCCTTCGTCCCCAACGACAGCTACAAATCACCCCGGACTCTGATCCATATGCTGGCCGACGTGGTGGCCAAGGGGGGGAACCTCCTGTTGAACATCGGCCCCGGCCCCGACGGGCGCTGGCACGAGGCGGCCTACGACCGGCTGGAGGCTCTGGGATCATGGATGAACGTAAACGGGGAGGCCATCTATGGTACCCGGGCCATTGAGCCTTTCACGGAGGGAAACATCCGCCTCACCCAGGGGAAGGCCGGCGCGGTCTATGCTATTTATCTAGCCGCCGAGGGAGAAGTCCAGCTCCCTCCCGACATCTCCATGACGCAGCTTCATCCGGCTCCCGGCTCCACCGTCACCCTGCTGGGATCGGACGCGGCCATCCGGTGGGAGGCAGTCGGCACAGGCTTCGTGGCGTGGATTGCCGAGGGAACGTCGCCGCCCTCCGAGCACGCTTGGGTATTGAGGATCTCGGCCGTCTCGGAGGATACCCGAAGCCCATCGAACTGACCTCCCTAGTGCAACGCCCCGGAAGTTCTGGTACATGTGGTCGAGGTGTAGTATAATGTTGACATGGATATTCGCATATCGCCAGCCGAGACCCGGGAGCTTGAGCGGATCGTGCGTGAGCAACGAGGCGAGGCGAGGGTATATCGGCGTGCCAGGATGGTCTTACTTGCAGGTTCGGGAACGTCGATTGCTGCGATAGCACGTAAGACGGGGACGAACCGTACGCGTGTTGGGGATTGGCTTCGACGCTTCCAAACGGAGGGTATCGGAGGACTCAAAGATCAGCCGCGTAGCGGACGACCGGTGGAGGTAACATCGATCGAACGGCATCAGGTGATCGCCGCGGCGTGCAGCGAGCCCAGCGAGTTTGGCCTCGAACGAACGACCTGGAGCCACGAGAGTCTGACCGAGGCGCTCGAAGGCAGTGGGCTGGTTCGTTCGATCAGCAGCAGCACCGTGGGCCGGATCCTGGCGGAGGCGGAGATCAAGCCTCACCGCGTAAAGTCATGGTGTCATAGCACAGATCCCCAGTACCAGCCCAAGATGCGGGCAATCGTGGATCTGTACGTGTCACCACCCACAGGCGAGCCGGTGTTGAGCATCGACGAGAAGAGCGGGATCCAGGTGCTGTCCAGGTTGAGACCGATGGTGCCCGCTTTGCCCCGACGAGAGGCCCGCTACGAGTTCGAGTACCGGAGGCATGGGACGAGGTGTCTGTTCGGCTGCTTCAACATTCGCTCGGGCAAGGTACTGGGACGCTGCACTCTCCGGCGTACCCGTGAGGATTTCCTCTCCTTCATGGACCTCGTAGCCGAGCACTACCGCCAGCGCCGGGTACACGTCGTACTCGATAACTTGAACACCCACAAGGACACGGGGCGCGGGGCCTTCATGACGGAGTGGAACCGATTGCACGGTAACCGCTTTGAGTTCCACTACACGCCGACCCACGGTTCGTGGCTGAACCAGATCGAACTCTGGTTCAGCATCCTGAGCCGGCAGGTGTTACGCTACGGCGATTTCCACACGGCCGACGATCTGGTGCGCACGATCGAGGCGTTCATCCGGCGTTGGAATCGAGACCATGCGAAGCCATTTCGCTGGAGCTACGAAGGCCGTCCGCTGGTGAGTCAGTGAGGCGCGTATGAAGAACGCACGACGCGAAGCTGCCCGGGTACGGTTGGAGGAACTGCTTTCTAGCAATCCGCTCACTGAGGGCATGTACGTGCGGAGCTGGGGCGACCATCTGATCATTGGACGCCAGGAGCCCTTTGGGCCCAACGGAGAGATGGAAGCCGACGACCGCCTAAGGCTAACCACCCGAAATCGTTCGTCCTTCGGTCTGAGCGTGCGCCGTCACACGGGGCGGTGGGAAAAGACCCCCTTCACCGGCACAATTGACGAACTCGCCGACATTATTTGGTCACTGATGCAACACATCGTTGCATCATATTCGTAATACTGTACCACTACTTATGGGGCGTAGCACTAGCATAGCGACCGCCCCCAAGATCAGGGCCACCGACAGGCTCACGACCCCATAGGCCGATTGGCACCTCAACGTGACGGTGAGGACCAGTCTTCCACCTCCAACCCCGGCACCCGCCCGAACTCACGGAGATCGCTGGTCACCAGGCTGAGCCCGTGGCTCAAGCAGGCGGCTGCGATCCAAAGATCGTGGGCGCCTATGGGTTGGCCCTGAGCGGCAAGATCTGCCCAGAGTCGAGAATGCATTCTGGCGGTAGCGATCTCGATGGGGAGGAGGGGGAAGCTCCCGAGAACTCCATCCACAAAGGCAGATCGCCGAGCGCGAACCCCCCGGTCTGCAGCCCGATGGACTCCGTGAAGAAGTTCGGTGGCGGTGATCACCGAGAGAAAGAACCCCTCGCTTTCCCGTCCCTTCACCTGCTTCTCGAGATCGACCCGCCCTCGCTCATAATCGATCAGAACCGAGGCGTCGATCAGGACTCCCATCGGTCACCTTCCGCCAGGGGAGGAAGCTCTTCGGAAGCGTCAGCCATGTCTCGAGCGAGTCCTTCCGCTTCCTCTCGACTCAAGCCCGGCACGCTTGCCAAGAGTCCAGGAAGATCCCCAAGCCTCCCAGATTGAGGGACTGGAACGAGGCGTGCAACCGGCCGCCCGCCCCGCTCCAGGAGGAAGTGCTCCCCTCTATAGGCGACACGGTTGATGAAGTCGGCGAAATTCCGCACTGCCTCAGTAACGGAGATGGTGCCTTTCATGACAGGGCCCTGGGGAAGAATGGGAAGCAGGTACCTGTCTGGAATGTAAAAACATAGTATATGATTTTCAATGACACCCCCGGAGGTGGGGTCCAAAGCATCGCCTTTCCTACCGTCTGCTCCATCTTGAGGCGTTCGTGAATGGCTCCGGCGGGTCCCTCAGTTGTGTGCGCTCAGGACCCCCCCCATATTTGCTTCATCAAACCGACCCATGTGCACCGCGGTTGGCGGGGCGACCGCGTTCGGGGCGTGCGGGTGAGCCCGGTCCCCCGACCATCCGGGAGGAGTGCGGGCCGGTCCGGGAGGTGAGGCGGAGTAGTCCGAGGTCCACGGTGGGAGGGAGTTCGGAAACCAGGGCTGAAAGGAGCCGGTTATGATCGGGTGTCAGCGAGCCGCCACCCCCTTGGCATGGGGACTCCTTCTTTCTTTCGGCGTCCTTTCCTGCGCGCCGGGGCAGGAGAGCGCCCCGGCCACCACCGCGGGCGTCCCGGCCTTCGAGGTCGATCCCTCCTGGCCGAAACCTCTGCCGAACAATTGGATCCTCGGGCAGGTGGCCGGGGTGGCCGTGGATTCAAGGGACCACGTCTGGATCATCCATCGGCCCGGCCGGCTTACGCCCCAAGAGATCGGAGCCGCCCTCACGCCGCCCACGGCGGAGTGTTGCGTCCCGGCGCCCCCCGTGATCGAGTTCGACCGTGAGGGGAACGTCGTTCAGGCCTGGGGAGGGCCCGC
>JBDRDQ010000263.1:0-6880 GCA_043820695.1 Gemmatimonadota bacterium
GTATTCCAACCAGCGGGCCCCCTGGGGACTCGCCAACATCGGGTCGGCCAATAGGAGTATGAGGGTGGTTTTTTCCGGCTCCCCCACCCCGTAACTCGCCTGGTAGGCGATCTTCAGCGGCACCAGATCGAACTTGAAATCCCTGGTGACCCAGGCATCACATGGATCGTCGAAGTCCTCGTGGGAAAGGAAGAGCCGAACCTGCACGGGATTGGACTCCATCCACCCTCCCCACGCCACCGCCCTGACATCGTGGGTCCGACACCCACCCCCGTAGCTGAGCGTGATCTGGAGCGTGTGGTCGGAGACCTCCGCACTCTGAATCTGGAAGGAATCCTGGGGCCAGGACTCTGGGTTGGTGTCGAAGTTCACGATGACCGGGAGGGTGCCGGAGACCATTCCCTGGAGGGTGGCAACGGCCGCCTTCAAGCCATTCGGCAGAACTTCGGAGCTCCCTTTGACCCTGCTTCGGCCCTTCGAGTCCCGATACTCGACATCAAAGTGGAACTGGTCACAACACTGGACTCCGAAGTCCTCCCCATCCAGGGCATGGATGCCGGCGTCCCGAAATAGGACCCAGACATACTCCACCTGCTCGGGAGTGAGGGATTGGAGAAGCTCGCCCTCGGCGAAGTCGCAGAGGTTCACGCAGGACTCCCCTACCAGAGTCCTGGAAGCTCCGTCCAGGAACACCACGTAGTCGGCCCCGGCAAACCCCCCGGTCACGTGCAGGCGGATCTCCATCTCTCCCCCATCCAACACCGAGACCGGGTCCTGGATGCAGGCGTGGAGAAGAGAGAAGAAGACGAGAAGGACCAGAACTGGGGCCGACTTTTTCACGAGACTGAGCCCTCAGGGGAGGTGTGTATTGAGTCCGGACTAACCTGGAAACGACCCGCCGACCGTGTTTGTGTCCGGATCAGCTTTTCACTGGGGTCAGCGGGGCCCGTCCGGCAAGCACTTCCAGTGCATTCTTCACCGCCAACTCCGCCATGGCCCGGCGTGTGTGGGTGGTGGCGCTCCCGATGTGAGGAAGAGCCACGACATGGGGATGCTCCACCAGCTCCCTGGGCACCTGTGGCTCCCGGCTGAAGACGTCCAAGCCCGCCCCCCCCAGCCCTCCCTTACCCAGGGCGTCCAGGAGGGCGCTCTCGTCCACCAGATCTCCCCGGGCTGTGTTGATGAAGAGGGCGCCCGGCTTCATCAGGGAAAATTTCCGGGCGTCGAAGAGCCCCCTGGTTTCCGCGTTGGAGGGAAGGTGAAGGGTGACAACATCACTCTCCTCCAGTAGCGTGGGCAGATCCAGACGACGGGCGCCGGCAGCGCCTTCGAATTCCGGCCGGGGCTCCGCGTCGGAATAGAGAATCCGCATGCCGAATCCCACTCCCCGCCGCCCCACGGCTCGGCCGATCCGGCCCGCTCCCACGATGCCGAGGGCGCTTCCATTCAGCTCCATACCCATGAGCTGAGTGGGGCTCCACCCGGTCCAGGCGCCCCGGGCCAGCATTTCCTGCCCCTCTTTCATACGCCGGGCGACTGCCAGAATCAGGGCCCAGGTCAGATCCGCGGTGGATTCGGTCAGGACATCGGGAGTGTTGGTGACGGGGACACCCCGACGGGCTGCGGCAGCGAGGTCGATGTTGTCGTACCCCACTGCGCACTGCGCCATAACCTTGAGATTGGGGAGTCCTGCCAGCTCCTCCTCCCCCAAGGATCGGGAGAGGAGGGGTATGATGGCGACAAAGTCGCCTCTGGGTGTGGGGTCCAGTGTCGAAATCCAAACCGCCTCAAAACCAGGAAGAGGGTTCTCGGGAAGGAGCGACTCCAACTCTGCGGCGATGAGGACCCGGGGGCGGGAGCCCCCGGTGTCCGTTTCCCGCTTCGTCGGTCTCTCCGGCGAAGGGATCATCATTCAGTTGCCTCCGCCTCCCGGTCGCCGATACCGGATGGGCGCCGGCGGCTCGGGCTTCAACTCCACCCGCTGCGTCTGCAAAAGGCGCAGGGCTTCCCGGACGGCCGCCTCCAACTGGGGATCACCCCCCGCGATGACGGACTTCGGGTCATTGTAGACTTCGATGTCAGGAGCCACCCCTTCGGCTTCGACAGCCCACTCGCCGTTCACGTCGAAGAAGCCACCCCTGGGGGCCACGAAGCTGCCGCCGTCGATGAGGGGGGGCGTGTCCCAGGTGCCCTCCAGGCCGCCCCAGGTCTTGGCGCCCACCAGGGGGCCCACCCCCCTGAAGCGGAAGAGGTAGGGCATCAAATCCCCACCCGATCCGGCCCGCTCATTGATGACCATGACCTTGGGACCCCAGAGCCCCGCCATCGGCTGGGTAAAGGGCTTCCGGTCGCCCGCCCGGGAGTTGAAATACCCGGTGAGCTCCCTGGCCAATACCTCCACGATGTAGTCCGCAGCCGAGCCACCCCCATTGTTGCGCTCGTCGATGACAGCCCCTTGCCGATCCTGTTGAGCGAAGTACATCCGGTTGAAGTAGGTGTATCCGCCCTGGCCTGTATTGGGGAGCCAGACATAGGCCAGGCGGCCGTCACTCATCTCGCCCACCTTTTTCTGATTCCCGGCCACCCAAGCCCAGGTCCTCAACTGACCTTCATTGCTGACAGGCCGTACGATGATCTCTTTGGCCCCGGCCATGGTCGGCGAATCGTTGACCGTTATGGAGATGGTCCTCCCGGCTGTCCCCTCGAGGAGCATGAAGGGGTTGGTGGGCGCCCGAAGCTCCCTCCCCTGAATTCCGAGGAGGTAATCGCCCTCCTCCACTCCCATCCCCGGTATCGAAAGAGGCCCCTCCAGCCCGGGATTCCAGTCCTCCCCAGTGTAGATGCGCGAGATCCGGTAGAAACCCTCCACCTCTTCCAGATCCACCCCCAGTCGGCCCGTCTGGGGGCTGTCCAGGTCGGGGTAATCCCCTCCCCTGACGTAGGAGTGGCCCACCGCCACCTCACCGGACACCATGTCCAGGAGGTGGTTGAAATCCGACCGGTGGTTCAGGTCCGGGAGCCAGGCGCTGTACCAATTCCACACCTCGTCCCAGGGCGCGCCGTGGACGTTGTCCACGTAGAGGAAATCCCGCATGAAGCGCCAGCCGTCCCGCAGCATCTGGGCGTATTCGGCCCTGGGGTCCACCAGAATGCGTAGGTCCGACGTCACCAGACGATCGCCCCCCTCCCGAGGCGCTGCTCCGGAGGTAGTGGCGACGGACCAGTTGCTTCCGGCTCTGACCAGGAGCTTCTTCCGATCGTGCGAGGCCGTGGCTGTGGCGACTCCCTCCAGGAAATCCTCGGCCTCAGCGTCCTCCAGACTGTAGCGCCGGAGGGTCAGGCCCTGCCCCTGGGCAGGGGTCTCCGCCACGAAGACCTGCCCCTTGGGCCCCTCCACCAGCCCCACGTAATTCCTGAGGGGAAGGCCGGGTGCGCTGATGATACGCCGAGCCATCCCGTCGAAATCGATGACCACGGCCGGAGCCGCGTCCACTGAGTCTTGAGCCTCTGAGGCTTCATCACCCCCACCACTTGCCCCCCTTTCCTGCTTTGGCTTGCCCTCGTCCTCCTTGACCTTCTCCTCATCGCTCTTCGGAAGGAAGGGTGATGGTTCATCAGCCTTCAGGAGAGCCAGGTACAGTGCCCGGGTCACCGGCCGATCATACGAGGTCATGTCCAGCCACCCGGTGTTCAGGCCGTAATTCGTGGAGGCCAGGAAATAGAGGTATTTCCCGGAGGCATCCCATACCGGACTGATGGCATCGGCCATCCCGTCCGTCAGTTGCCGGCTCCCACCGGTTTCGGTGTCATGAACGAAGATGGCCCGGAGTTGGTTGTCCAGGCGCCGGCTATAGGCGATCCAGCGGGAATCCGGAGACCACACCGGATTCATGGACCGTTCCGGGTGTGCGAACCGGTCGGTGTCCACATGGGTCACCTCTCCGGAACCCACGTCCAGGATCAGGACACGGTAGTCGGTGTCGGTGAAGGCGAGGCGGGTACCGTCCGGGGACCAGGTCGGAATGAAGTAGAAGGTGGGGTCCGCGATCTCGATGCGGCGGGGGTTCCCCCCGTCCTGGTCGGCCACGACCAGCCCGTATTCACCCCCCTCGTCATTGAACCAGGCGATCTTGTCTCCGGTGGGAGACCAGACCGCGTGCCGGTCCGCCACTCCGGGACTTCGGGTGATGTTGCGCCAGCTTCCTTCCTCCACCGGCACCGTGAACAGATCGCCTCGGTGCTCGAAGAGGGCCCGCTTTCCAGTCGGGGAGAGGCGGGCATCGCGGAGGCCCGTGGCGGGAACATCTTCCCATCGGGCTCGGGCCCAGGTCATGTCCCCCGCCACGTTGATCACCAACGGCCGGGAGGCGCCCGCCGTCGGATCCAGCTCGTGGAGATAGCCGGCCTGTTCATAGATCACGATGCCGTGGCCGGCGCCCAGGCTCTTCACATCGAAATCGGCGTGGAAAGTATGTTGGGTTTCCTCGCCCGTCCGGGGATCCCACGACCACACGTTGGCGGCCCAGTCACGCTCCGAGATATAGAAGACGACCCCGTCCATCCACACCGGGGACATCTGCCGTTCGCCCTCCCAGGGCGGCGTCTCCCTCTCGAAGCTTTCGAGACTCACCACCGAAATGGGTTGAGCCTGCCCTCCCCGATAGTTCCGCCACTCAGGGTCCCAGAAGCCGACTTCCTGGTACGCCACGTAACGGCCATCCCCGGAGATCCCGCCGCCGTCGGCCCTCGGGATAGGGAGTGCTGTGGGGAGCCCGCCCTGAACCGGAACGGTGAAGAATTTTGTCGAGGCCGTGGGGTGCCCTACCCTCCCCGATTGGAAGAGGATGCCAGCCCCATCCGGTGTCCATCCCTGTGCGATGTCGGCGCCTGGATGCCAGGTTAGACGCCGCGGCTCGCCCCCTGCCGCCGGAATGACGTAGACGTCGCTGTTCCCCTCGTATGCGCCAGTGAAGGCGATCCACTGACCATCGGGAGAGAAATGGGGAGATGTCTCACCGCCCAATCCGCTGGTTAGACGCCGCGCATCGCCACCCCCCCGACCGACGACCCAGATGTCGTTGGCGGTGACGAAGGCGATGTGGGTGGAGCTCACCGTGGGACTTCGGAGCATACGGGTGCCCTGGGCGGAAGCTTTTTTTGCCCCTGTGGGCCCGAGAAGGCATATCAGGGCCAGGGGAAGAGCAGCCAGACGGGTATGGCGAATCAAATCCAGCATGAAGAACCTCCGGGATTGGGCTCGAGTTTGGCCGTAATGTGGGACAGGTCGGGGCCGATCGAAAAGGGACGGCGACGGACGAGGCGACGGACGGGGCGACGGACGGGGCGATGAACGAGGGTTGCCGGGGATCCCTTTGTGAGCCTATCCTCAGGAAAGAGCCGGCCATTCAGGATCGGGGCCTGCACCCCTCGATTCAACCTATTCACCATTTTCGGCCCGCCGAAGAGACACCCTCCTCGGTTCGCCGTCGAGAGATGCTTTGCGCCAGCCCAGCCCCTGGGCCAGCTGGCGACACGTGTCGAAAAGGAGGGCATCATGGTCCCCGTCAGCTCCCGAAACCTCCAAGTCCGACTCCTGATCCTGGTGTTCCTCGCCTTCATCCCCGCTCTCGCGGTCTTCTGGTATGCAAACCGGGAGTTCAGAAGCCTCCAACTCGACGCCAAAGAGCAGGAGTTGGTTCGGCGTGCCCAGGAGGTGACCACCACGTACCGCCACCTCATTTACCAAGGTGAGACGCTCCTTGCTACTCTGGCGGAGTTCCCTCAGGTCGAGTCGGTACGGTTTCCAGGTTGCACCGAACAGCTCGCCAGAGTCCTTCAGCATACCCAGAACTTCACGACCATCTCTGTCATCGGCATGGACGGGTACATGGCCTGCGGTAGCCTGACTTCCGAGGACGCACTGTATCTGGGCGACCGAGCCTATTTCGTTCGGGCGACTTCCCGAAACCTATTCTCGGTCGGTGAGTTTGCACTGGGCCGCCTTACCGGGAAGCCGGTCGTAGGAATGGCCTACCCTCTGAGGGATGGAGAAAGGACGGGGGCGGTCCTGGGCGCCAGCGTCGATCTGAATGTCCTCGCGGACACCCGCGGGGGTGGGGAGCCACTGCCCGAGGGGTACACCTTCTCCGTCCTGGACCTGAACCGGCGGGTGATGGTCCGGCTTCCTCGAACGGGCAATTTCACCCTGGCAGACTCTGTTGGCGCTATCGCCGAGGCGAACTTCCCCGGGCCTCCGGAGGAATCTGCGCCGACCCTGGTCACCGGCACCGACCTTGACGGGATCGAAAGGCTCTTCGCGGTAGCTCCCCTCCGAAGCCCGACCGGAAGCACTCAGGGGTACCTGGCCGTAGGCCGGACCAGAATGACCCTCCTGCAAGAGGTGGACGAGATCGTGAACCTCCAACTCCGTTTCCTGGCCGTCGGCGGAGTCGTTCTCCTCTTCCTGGCATGGGTTCTGGGCCACTTCTGGCTTACCCGCCGTCCCCCCCCCCGAGGTGGAGCAGGGGTAAGAGGGCCGCTGCCCCTGGGTTGAGAGGGTTCTTTTTCGTATCCTTCCTGAACTTGAAAACCGAACCTTCTCCCCGGCCAATGGGACCTCAGGACTCCAATGCGACACGACACCATCGCCGTCATCGATTTCGGAGGACAGTACGCTCACCTCATCGCGACCAAGGTACGTCGCCTTGGCGTGCTGGCAGAGATTCGCCAGCCGGAGGACCCGGTCGAGGCCTTCCACGGTTACAAGGGGATCATCATCTCGGGGAGCCCGGCCCTGTCCTCTCATGGTGAGGACCAGGACTATACCAAAGGGATTTACGGCCTGGATCTCCCCATCGTCGGCTTCTGCTTCGGCCACCAG
>JBDRDQ010000264.1:0-6462 GCA_043820695.1 Gemmatimonadota bacterium
CGGAGCCGAGGAGGTCGATGACGGCATCGAAAGAGATGTTTTCGTCGTGGTCCCCCTCCTGGGCTTTGGTGGCGGGAGAAAAAATGGATGGCTCCAACCGCCCGCTTTCCACCAGGCCCTCCGGGAGGACTTCCCCTGCGAGAGTTCTGTGGCTCTTGTACTCCTTCCAGGCCGATCCCGTGATATAGCCCCTGACGACACACTCCACCAAGACCGGATTCGTTCTCCGCACCAGCATGGAGCGCCGGGCCCATTGGTCCTGGCTTGGTTCGAGCTCCGGAATTTTCTCCAGAATCTCCTGAGGGGTGACCGAGATCAGGTGATGGTCCTGCATGGCTCCGAGCGTTGAAAGCCACCATGCAGTGATCTGAGTCAGAACTTCACCCTTCCGGGGAATGGGCTGAGGGAGCACCACATCGAAGGCGCTCACTCGATCGCTGGCCACCATGAGGAGCATATCGGGGCCGGCCTCATAGACGTCCCGAACCTTCCCCTTGCTCAACAGGGGGAGGGGGAGGCGGCTCTCATGGAGCGCCGAGCCATCTCCGGGCTGGGGGTCAAACTCGGACATCGGGGTCTCCAATAGCTTGCGTTGAAGGATCGGAATACCGATGAAGGACGGGATCGACCCATTCTTCCAGGAATCGATCTACCTGTTCCGGGGCGCGGCCTACGAACCCACGGGGGTCCACAAGTTCTTCGAGCTCCTCCCGGGACATCCCGAAGGCCGGGTCTCCGGCGATGCGTTCCAACAAGTCGGCGCGTGCCCCCTCCTCTTTCATTCGCCTGGCAGCTTCCATGGAGTGTTGTCGGATCCGCTCGTGCAGCTCCTGCCGGTCCCCCCCACGCTGGGTGGCCAACATCATGATCGTCTCCGTGGCCAGGAAGGGAAGGTGTTCCTCGAGGTTTCTCCGGATCACCATGGGGTTCACCACCAGCCCACTCGCGACGTTCTCGACCAGGACCAGGACGCTATCCGCGGAAAGATAGGCGTCAGGCACCGCGACCCGGCGGTTTGCGGAGTCGTCCAGCGTCCGCTCCAACCATTGAGTGGCGGCCGTAAAGGCTGGATCCTGGGCCAGGGTGATGACGTGCCGTGACAGAGCGCAGATTCGTTCGGCCCGCATCGGATTTCGTTTGTATGGCATGGAAGATGAGCCGATCTGCTCCTTTTCGAAGGGCTCCTCGACCTCCCTGAGGTGAGCCAGAAGGCGAAGATCATTGCCCATCTTCGACGCCGATGCGCCGATCCCTGAAAGGGTGGCCAGGAAAGCCTGATCCACCTTTCTCGTAACCGTCTGACCCGTGACCCCAAAGGACCGGGGGAAGCCCATCTTTTCGGCGACCAGAGCTTCCAGCTTCTCCACCTTGGCATGGTCCCCGTCCATGAGGGAGAGGAAGGAGGCCTGCGTCCCGGTGGTGCCCCGTATTCCCCGGAATCGAAGGGTCTCCAGGCGGAACTCGATCTCCTCCACGTCCAGGAGAAAATCCTGGATCCATAAGGTGGCCCGCTTGCCTACCGTTGTGGGTTGAGCCGGTTGGAAATGGGTGAAACCCAGGGTTGGAAGTTCACGGTATTCCTTGGCGAAGTCGGCCAACGCCCGCACGCAACGGACAATCCTGGTGCGTAGGATGAGGAGCGCTTCCCGGTGCTGGATCAGGTCCGTATTGTCACCGATGAAGGCACTGGCGGCTCCCAGGTGGATGATTCCCCTGGCCGAGGGGGCGACATCGCCGAAAAGGTGCACGTGGGCCATGACGTCATGACGAAAGCGCCGCTCGTATTCCGCCGCCTTCACGAGGTCCAGCTTCTCCAGGCCGGCCTTCATCTCCTGAATGGCCTCCTCCGTGACCGGGAGTCCCATCTCCCTTTCGGCCTCGGCCAGCGCCACCCAGAGCCGGCGCCAGGTCCCGAATCGATGCTGGGGGGCAAAAATCTTCAGCATCTCCTTGGAGGCGTAGCGGTCTGCAAGGGGATGGACGTAACGGCTCAGGGCGTCTTGTTCGGTCACGTCGCTTTTCCTGTTTGAAGGCTGGAGGTGGCCTGGCCCAGCCCAGTTTGGCACAATCACGCCTACCTCCGGGTCGTGAACTCCCTGACGTAGGCCGAGCGGTTCCTTTCAAAATAGATCCTGACCCGCATGCCACCCTGGAGCTCCCGAATGGCCCGAGCCGCATCCTCGGCGTTGCTGATCCGAGTGTTGTTGATCTGGAGGATCACGTCGCCCCGAGCCAGTCCCAGATTCCCGGAAAGGTCAGCCGAGATCCCTGTGATGAGGGCGCCGGCTTCGGCCCCAAGGTTCTGCTCCGCACGGATTTCCGGGGTCACGGATACGACTTCCAGGTCCTCCAATACTTCCACCCGCTCAGCACGGGAGGTGGGGAGGGTCTCCGCCACGAGCCTGAGGCGACCTCTCTGCCCTTCGATGGCCACCTCCACCACCTCGCCCGCCTTTGCGTCGAGCAACACAGCCTCGAAATCCAGAGGGGTGCCCAGAGGTCTGCCGTTGGCTTCAACCAGGTGGTCGCCCGGGGAGAGGCCCGCCCGATCGGCGGGAGACCCGGGAGCCACCGATGCGATCTGAACCCCATGGGTCCTCCCCCAGACGTCGGCATCCACGGCCACGACCTCCACACCCGTCCAGGCCCTGCGCACCTCTCCGAACTGGATCAGGTCGTCGGTTACACGGAGGGCCCTGTCGATGGGAATGGCGAATCCGAGCCCCTCACTCCCCCCGCTCCTGGAGAAGATGGAGGTGTTCACACCGATGACTTCCCCATGGGCGTTCACCAGAGGGCCTCCGGAGTTCCCGGGGTTTATGGAGGCGTCGGTTTGGATCATGCCCAGGTAGAAGCCCTGATCCTGGCTGGAGGGGATGATGTGCCGACCCACCGCGCTCACCACACCTGCCGTGACCGTGGGCTCCGAGTTGGATAGGAGGTACGCGAACGGATTCCCGATGGCCATGGCCCATTCCCCGATGAGAAGCCCCTGGGAGGTCCCAAGGGGTGCCACGGGGAGGCCCTCGGCAGCGATTTTCAGAACCGCGACATCCGTGAGTCCGTCGCTTCCGGTCAGCTGGGCCACAAAGTCCCGGCCATCGGGAAGGGTGACCCGAATCTCCTGCGCTCCCCTCACCACATGGTCATTGGTGAGGATGTAGCCCTCCGGACGAATGATGACCCCCGAGCCGTACCCGGTGGACTGGCGGGGACCCGTGGGACCCAGGAAGAAGTCATCCCAGAGACTCCGGGGGCGAAGCTGCTGTTGCCGAAGGACGTTTACGCTTACGACTGCCGGGGAAACCCGCTCCGCTGCACGGACCAGCGCCGTACTCCTGCTCTGGTCCAGGGATTGTGTGGCAAGAGCGGAGGATCCTTCCTGAACCAGGGGCGGAGGAAGGGAGAGGGGCACCCCGGCCCCGACCGCTTCCGCAGGAGCCGCCCCTGCCTCCCGTGCCTGAGCCGCACCTACCCCATTCCCGCCGGTTCCGTTTGAGCAACCGTCGAGGATCAGGAGCGTGGCAGAGACGAACATGCCGAGAGCAGCTCCGCCCAGGCGTATCCCAGTCGGGGCTTTGATGGTTCTCATCCTTCCTGGCTAAAGCTCCTGTCCAAGGGTTTTCCAGTCCTCCAGGAAGGCGTCGACGCCCTGATCCGTCAGCGGGTGCTTCGCAAGCTGCCAAAGGACCTTGGGAGGGATGGTGGCGCAGTCCGCCCCGATAAGGGCCGATTCCACTACATGTTGGGGATGCCGGATGGAGGCGACCAGAATCTCGGTGTCCATCCCATAATTGTCGTAAATCTGGCGAATCTGGGAGATGAGCTGCATCCCGTCGGAGGAAATGTCGTCCAGGCGGCCTACGAAGGGGGAAATGAAGGTAGCCCCGGCTTTGGCTGCAAGAAGAGCTTGGAGGGGAGAGAAGCAGAGGGTGACGTTGACTCCTATCCCCTCACGTCTGAGCTGCCGGCAGGTCTTCAACCCGTCTTCTGTCAGCGGGACCTTGATGACGATGTTGGGGTGCAGCCCGGCCAGCTTCCTCCCCTCGGAGAGCATGGTTTCGGCGTCCAGCCCCACCACCTCGGCACTCACCGGGCCGTCCACGATTTCGGCGATTTCGCGGAAGATCTCCTTCGCGTCCTTCCCACCAGCGCTCCGGGCAAGAAGGGTAGGGTTGGTCGTAACGCCGTCGATGAGTCCCGCGTCGGCGGCACGGCGAATCTCACTGATGTCTGCGGTGTCCAGGAAGATCTTCATAGGGCTCGCCACGGGGGTTGAGGGAAAATCCTAATTTAGCTCTGAATCTGGTTCGGGGTAATGCACCTTGCTCAAGAAAAGGCCTTCCGGAGGGGCCGGAGGAGAGGTGATCAAACCCCTTCCCGGTGTGGAGAGGAGCTCGATGAGGTCGTCGAGAGGCCTTCGGTTCCGGGCGATGTCCACCATGGTCCCCATGAGGTAGCGGACCATATGGTGAAGGAACCGGTCGGCCGTGATCTGGAAGGCAAGACCCAACCCCTCCCAGGGAACCCAACGAGCCTCCGAAACCGTGCATCGGTCCCCTCTGGCTTCCTGCCCGACTTTCGCAAAGGCCTTGAACGAATGTTCGCCGAGGAGGAGGGCCGCTCCCTGGTGGAGGAGGTTCACATCCACCTCACGAATGAGAGGCCAGCACCAGGGTCTGTGGAAGGGGGAGAAGGCCAGGGCCGTGAGCCCGAGTTGGTAACGGTAGCTTCGGGCCTGGGCAGAGTACCGGGGATGAAAACCGGGGTCGGCCACACGGGCCGATTCCACCCAGATATCATTGGGTAAAGCGGCATTCAAGGCCCGTTGGATCTCATCGGCTTCCCATCTCGTCGGAAGCGTCACCGACACGACCTGGCCGGTGGCGTGGACGCCACTATCGGTCCGACCTGCGGCTACGACCGGGCGCCGGGCGCCGGTCAGCCGTTCCAGGGCAGCCTCCATTTCGCCCTCGACCGTGCGGCCCCAGGCCTGGATCTGCCACCCGAAGAAATAGGTCCCGTCGTAATGGACGGTCAGCCTGAATCGGCGTTCGCGAGTTGGGTTCACGCCGACAAGGTAGAGAGGCGGGGGTTCACGTCAAGAAAAAGCTGGCCCGAACCCCGGTTCCGTGTGTACCGTTAGCGGACTTTTCCGGAGTCGGGATTCGGTCGGGGAGCCCTACCGTGGTTCGCCCCAAGGCAAGGAAATGGCCCTGTTACCGGCCCTTTTTAGGAGATGAGATGATACCACCGGACGAGGGCCCGGCTATGGACCTCAAGCCCTTCATCGAAGAGGTCGCCCGGGGTCAGGCTCTTTCAACCGGCGATGCGGAGAGGGTCTTCTCTGCCATCATTTCCGGTGAAGCCTCACCGGTCCAGGTAGGGGCCATCCTCATGGGGCTGAGGACGCGGGGGGTCCTCCCCTGCGAAGTCGCTGGCGGCGTTCGCGCCCTGAGACGCGTCATGATCCCGGTTCCGGCGAAGTGCCCGGAGAAGCTCACGGACACCTGTGGAACCGGTGGTGGGGCCATCACCACCTTCAATATCTCCACCGCGGCGGCGCTGGTGGCTGCCGGGATGGGTGTCCGGATCGCCAAGCATGGGAACCGGTCCTTTACATCACGGAGCGGAAGCGCCGACGTCCTGGAGGCTCTCGGCGTAAGAATCCAGCTGTCTCCGGATGCGATGGGCCTGGTCCTCGATGAGGTGGGGATCGTCTTTATGTTCGCGCCACTCCTGCACCCGGCCATGAGACACGTGGGGCCGATCCGGAAGGATTTGGGGATCACCACCATCATGAACCTTCTGGGGCCCCTTACGAACCCGGCCGGCGCTCTCCGGCAGATGGTGGGTGTGGCCGAGCCCGGGATCCTCTGGTTGATCGTTGAGGCGCTGCGGGAGTTGGGCCACACGCGGGCTCTGGTCGTTCACGGATCCCCGGGTATGGACGAAATGAGTCCCCTGGGGCCGACCCAGGTGGCTGAGCTGCGGGAGGACGGTGCCATACTGGAAGGGATGATTACGCCGGGCCAGCTTGGCCTTGGGACATATCCGGTGGGGTCCCTGGCCGGAGGGACGCCCGAGGAGAATGCCCGGATAGTCACCCGGGTCCTGGAAGGAAAGGAACAGGGTGGTGCCCGAGCTGCGGTGCTCCTGAATGCGGCTGGTGCCCTGTATGTTTCCGGGTGGGGGGATTCCCTCCCAGAGGCCTTGGGCTTGGCCCGAGAGGGGCTGGATTCCGGCGCCGGTTTGAGGAAACTCGAGGAGCTTAAGGCTGCCTCAAACTCAGTGGGATAGGGCCGTTCCCCCCGATGGATCCCTGGTGGATCCCTAGTTGATCCTGAGGTTGGGCTCGGGTGGGACAGACGGAGAGTGAAGGGAGGGGCGCACAAGGGCCTTTAGCGTCCATGGGCCCGGGAAGGGTGGAGATCCGACGCCTTCCGCCACAACCATTTCCGC
>JBDRDQ010000265.1:0-7805 GCA_043820695.1 Gemmatimonadota bacterium
TGGAGGTCTGCGAATGTGGAGCTGACGAAGAGTCGGAAAGTTCGGGTTCGTCGGGGATCCGGGGACACGAGTTCTGACGGTACATCCGGGACCTTCGCCGCTATCTCGGGTTCGGTCTCACGGTGGGCCGCGCCAGGGCCAGCTTCCGAGGGCTTCGCCTCCTTCAACCAGCTTGACCGATCCGGGCTCAGCTCCGGTGGCTCCTCTGCCATCGAAGGCTCGTTTCTCGCTTCCGTGAAGGCCGCGACTGTCAACTTGACGATGGCGATCGCCACATTTTGAGGGGTGACCAGAGGCTGCCCTGCCTCATGGGCATTTTGGGCAGCGGCGGCCTGCACCTGCTGTTTCGATAGACTGGGGCTGGGGACCCCTGAGGCTGCGCGTAAGTCGGCCCACTCCTTCAGCCTCCGGAGTCTGTCTTGGCCCCCTTCGCCATCCACCACCACCTCATGGTGTGCAAGGAGGACGTCGAACCACCTGAGTACTCCAGCCGATCCACTCCCACCTATTCCCAACTCGGAGCAGAGGTTTTCGAACATCTCCTCCGTAGCCATGCTCGCGGGAGGGATGTGCTCCTCGGACCGGTGCGGGTCGGCGTCTCCGCTGAAACCGGGTTCGACGATGTCTTCCGCTGATGATGCAGGCCTAGGGGACTCGCGGGCTGCCTGTGTCCTCTCCACAACCAGGGCCAGCACCGCCCAAGCTACGTCCTCGGAGGAGGCAAGGAATCGCCCCTCCTTCCCGGCCCGCAGCCTGGCCTGGGTCGCGACCTCCTCTTTCAAAATGGGCTGGTATCGGCCTCTACTGGCTTGGGGCTTCCCGAGGGTTTCCCGGAGCGCGTCAATTTGCGGCCCTCGAAAAGAGGCCCGTAGTGAGTCAGGACCTTTTTCAAGGAGTGCGGAGAGCCATTGAAGCGGATCGCCCGGCGGGCCCTGACCCGCCCGGATGGACCGTTCAAATGCTTCAAGAGTCTCCTCTGCGGCAGCGCTGAGGGGAGGTGAGGGAGTCGGCGATTCGGGTGCCACAGCCTCTCCCGGACGAGCGGGGGACGATTCCGAGGTGTTCCCGGAGAGCGTGGGTCCTGGATCCAGAGCTCGGGCCGAAGCTTAACCGTTTCATATTACGGGATGGTTGGCAGGGTGTCCAGGAATGGCCCGGCCATACGGAGTTCGGTGCCGTCCATCTCTTGAGATTGTCTGGGGCGCCGATAGGCCCAGCCGGGGCAGCCGCACGGAAACTCACTGACCCATCCCGCGTGCCTATAGAATAAGCTCCAGGTCAGCTATCGATTAGTACGTCTATGGAAGACGAGTAATACGAGTAGAGGACAGAGGTACGTGGATCGTCCTTGACGATGACTGAAACGGGCAGATTCCGGCTGCTCAACCGGCCCGCCGCCAGGTGGCCAGTAATAATCCGGGTTTGGTCGATCCGGTAAGCCCAATAAAGGGGGACGCCCCGGTAGTACCTGACCTCACCTGAGAGGTGTGGATTCCGCTCCAGTCGGTGGATCACCTGCTCGGTCCGTTCTTGCAGCATTCGGTCCTGAGCGGTGAATTTGTCGATCTCCTCCTCGGTGACCGGGCGCCCCTCCCTGAGACGGTAAACAAAGCTCCATCCCTCACGATCCGTCGGGTCAAGCAGGAGGAACTCGACGTGCAGTGGGGCCTGCCGCCGGCCGGAATCTGCATAAGCGCTGAGCATGCCGGCGAAGTGGGAGCCTGAAAGGGAAAGGTAGGTGAGTCGGTGGTCGGCGTACTTTGGGAGGTCCTCCTCCCAGGCTCCGCTGAACCCCTCCAGGTAGCGGCTCTCTCCACAGGTCAACGGGGATCGCAATGCAAGGAAATCCTGCACCGGATTGGAGATCCCATCCGAGTTCGGCTCTACAGCCCTCGCGAGCTCGACAGCCAGCTTCTCGACCGTCTGGTTGACCCTGGCGTGGTAGTCGTCTCTTCCTGTGTGGCCCTCCGAATCAACCGGTGGTTTGGGATAAACGAGTACCCGGTAAGGTTTGAGGTCGAAGGGAACGAGATCGATGAAATCCTCCCGGGCGACCATGATCGTTTTTCGGCCTGCACAATGGGAGATGCCGAGTTCATAGAATACGTTGGGGTTGATTCCAGAGAGATCAGCGATAGCCACCGGCAAGTCGAAGATCCCTTCGAACATCTGCTCATGAATGTAGCCCTGTGGGTCCAGATCGGCCCGATGATAGAGCATCCCTGCCTTCTCGATTGCTGGTCGTATGACATCACGCAGACCAGCGTCATACTCCTCGGCGAAGGGCATGATCACGAATACGGTGGGCCTCCGTCGGCTCATTCGGTTTCCTCCTCAATCCACCGGTTGGGGTCCTCTCGAATAGGTCCCGGTTCGAAGTCCACGAGCCGGGCAGTTCCGAGAGACTTCGTACGCATTATCCAAGCCGCACTCGAACGCCCCCCGGATCAAGGATCCGCTTTTCAGGAAGTGGGGCCCTTCGGCATCCCCGTGCCGGGGGATGTTCCGAAAGAAACGCTGTCCTTCTTTCAACAGGCGGCTCAGGGCGGTGCACGCCGATGCGACTCTTGTGCGATCGTGGAAGACTTGGATCGACGGTTCATCCTTGGAAAGACAAAGCTCCGAACAATCCGAAACCCGGCCTTCGCCAAAAAGCGAGGAAGCCCGCGGATAAAGACCCTGTCAAGCTCTCTGATCTCCTTGCCGAGCTGGCCCCAGGGGACGAGGTGGGGGCTCTTTTTCTTCACCGGGTCTTTGTCCCCGTCCGTCCAACCGGCGTCTGTCCGCTCCTCCACCCAGCGGTCATGCTCCATCTCTGCCAGTAGCTCCACCTCATCAGTTTCGAAGGTGAAACCCTCGGCGCCCCAATCAACCAACGGAGCGAGGTTGCATCCGACTGCTTCGAGCTTCACACCGATGTGCGCCGCCTGAGCTCGGTTGGATTCCTTGAAGCTATCCCCTAATTCACTCCACCGGACGATGGCCGGGTTCGTCTCGATAGTCTCACCCTGCCTCTCCTGACTCCGCACATATTCCTCATGGATAGCGCGGGCAAGGATCTCGTTCACCCCTGAAAAGAGCAGCTCCGGGTTGCACATGCGATCCAACAATCCGAAAGCATACAAACCGGAATATTGCCCTTTTCCCCTTTGATCCTGACGAAGGAGGGAAGCTAGACCCGCCCCGTGGACCGTTCGAACGACGATGGGTACCCTGCCGTCCCTGACATGGCGATACAGCATGAGGGCGGTGGAAACGCCACGGGAGTCATCGTCTAAGCATATGTAGATGGATGAAACGGCCACGTGGCCTTCGGAGTCGAACAAGAAACGGGCTTCAGCGAACTCCTTGGACTCGAAAGGTGCATTCACGGCTCTGAGGTGACATGCCTGACCCACCCAGGGATACCGGACCAGAAGAGCCTCGATGCGGGAGTCTGCAGTTCGATCCGCCACGGTTACCTGCAGGGGGCCCCATTGGCCCGCCGCCTCCCCTCGCCATTCTCGAGCGGCCTGGAGTACCAGGCTCTCGCCGAACTTCCCAAACCCGACAACGACCATGTGCTTTCCACGCGCCTCCGCTTCCTCCGCATTCCCGATCACCGGGTGTTCTCTAAGCAGCGCCCGAGCGCCGCCCTCGAAGACGTTGAAGAAGTCCAGGCGGAATGGCCCTTCCTGCCGCTTGCCGACCTCCTTCATCCGCAGCAGGTCGCACAGGTCGGGGTCCACGACATGCACTAGGCAGGAGAGCGGAGTGGTTCTCCGGTCCGATACCAGCCTTCGGGCTTGGACCGCGACTTCCGCGTTCACGCCGTCGTCCCCGCTGACTACCACCAGATGGTTTGCTCTGTTCACCCTGGCCTTGCGCAACACCTTCGGGTCCCGTGCATCACCAATGAACACCACGGCTCGGTACTCCCGAGCAGTCTCGATGAGGTCGTTCTCAGCGTCCTCCTCGATGATGACCACCCGGTCTCCCCGCTGCCGGAGGGACTTTGCCAGCAATAACCCTTTTCGACCCAAGGCGCAGATCACGACGTGACCCCGGAAGAACCTAACGCGGAACTGCTCGAACTGTTCCCGGAAAAGGATGGCCAGAGCGCCGATGGCGGCATATCCGGCTACTGCCGGGGCCAGGAGTCGGGCCACTTGCAGCTGCCACGGGACCGGCCCCCATACGGAACCGGACTCGAGAACAAAGAGCTGAAGGGTGAGATAGAAGATGTCCCAGTTGGAACGGGGCTCCAGCAGGGTCACGAAAAAACCGGCAAAGCCGACGAACCCGAGGATCAGGGCCACGACTGCAAGTAAAGCCATCAGGGGCCACTGGATGTGCTTCCAGATGCGTCGCATGGGCTGTCCTTGGGCACCTCCGAACCGCTGGTTTGGCGGTGCTGTCGCTTACGATGGGATTCTAAACCGGATCCATCCCCCAATAACGTCGGAGCCCTTCGTCGTTCCTGAAGACAATGTCGTAGCTATCCAACTCGTCCGGACCGATCCAGGCCCAGCCGCTGGATTCCGGGTTCATCTCCAGCCCTCCCAGGGCCTCGCATTCGAAGTAGAAATTGATGCAGTGCATCGACCCGGGCTCGGGGGGAAGGCTGTCCTAATAAAAAAGGAACCTGGTGTTTGGAGCTTCCAGGGCGGTCTCCTCCCGCAGTTCTTTCCTGGCAGACTCCTCCACCGTCTCCGCATAATCGACCTTTCCCCCCGGAAGGCACCATCCGCCATCTCCATACGCTGTCGCGGCTCGTCGGAGGAAGAGGACCTTCCCGTCTTCATTGGTGATGATCAGCCGAACCACGGGTACTGGGCGTGCCAGCGTTGCATCATTCCCCATCTCGGTCTCCGTCATCAAATCCAGATTTGTCCTTTAGCGATTCCGCCGTATTTGCAGCTCTACCTTCCCCAGGAACTCGGGGATCTTCCGGACCGTCTGTCGATCATACTCCCTCACGTCTTCCGTGAGTTGGGCCCAACCTACCAGGTGTGGGTTGGTCTTTTTCTCGGGATCCCGCTCTTCTCCAGGCCGCCAGCCCGCGAGGAGACGTTCCACGACCCAACGGCCGTGCTCCATCCGGGCCATGATTTCGATTTCGCCCGGTGTGAATGCAACCGACTCATCCGGGCCGGCACCGGTGGTCACGTAGGTGCATCCAATGGCCCTCAGCTTCTCCATGATGTGGCGGGCCTGGTCTCTGTTGGAGGCCTGGTAGTCTTCGTGGAGGTCCTTCCAATCTGCCAAGGCAGGGTCGTCCAGCGTTGGGGATGCCATTCGCTCCCTTCTGTAGCCCTCATGAATGGCTTTTGCGATGGACTCGCCCACTTCTTTCACTTTTTCGGGACGCTGCTGGCCCCCCCAATCTACGAAGGCCCTAACCGTATCGGGGTCTGCCGGCAGGTCAAGAAGGTTCTGAAAGGTCGACCAGAGTGGATCGGTGAAGATCGCCCCAGCTTCCCGACCGCTTCCGGAGATGAGCCCCACCCGGGCACCCAGAGCAAGGGCGATCCTGTATTCAGCGGCGGAGATGGCGCCACCATTGATACCAAGCACTCTGACTCGATCAATTGGCACTCCCGACGCAATCAGGTCGATCCAGTTCTGTAAGGGCTCCAGCGCAGAGAACCCGTGGCCATCGGTGTGCCGGATTTCCTTGTAGCGGGAAGGATCGGTGTCTGGGGTGGCATCTTTGGGAATCAAATCCGGGAGGTACCCGAGGGTATGGAACTGCCCCGGTCTTGCCTTCGCGATATTGCCGACCAACCCACTGACACCCTGGGTCGTCCCCCCGGAGATGATGGTCCCCTCGAAGGCCGACAGCGCCTCCATGAGCAGGTCAGAGTAGTCCTGCATCTTTCCTTCGAAGCGAGGGTCAGTACCGCCCGCCACGACGAGAACCGGTGCTCCAATCGGCGCTACGCCCCTGGTGGCTAATTGGCTGATGGCCCCTCTTCTGTCGGGCGAACCAAACCTGGCGGCAAGTCCCAGGAGGAGGAATCGGCGAGCAAGCTCAAACCCCCTGAGCTGCCCGCTGAGATGCCTCAGGCGGTCCAGGGAGGACAGGGAGGTTTCGAGCATGAAGGGCGCGGAGCTGACTGAAGCGGCCTTGCAGTAAGCCTCCAGACTTTTCTCTGGCTCATCCATCAGGAGGTGAAACTTGCCCATGTCAAAAAACGCCCAGGGGAGATTCACCTTGGCGTCGGCATGGGCCTCGCACCGCTTGATGGCCTCCTTCATCAGGGGCCGGGCAGCAGCGAGGACTCCAGGATTGTGTTGGAGTTCGTACTCCAAGTGGTTCCCCAGGGCATAAGCATTGTAGGGATCGGTCTCAAAGGCCTGTCGGTAGATTCCTCCTGCCCGGGCCTCATCGATGTGCTTCCAGCTTCCCGCCCATGAGCAGATGGCATCGACGTCTTCGAACTCCGGCGCACTGGCGAGTTCCAGATAACTCTGGCCTTTCTTGTACTCCTCGGTTCCTGCCGGGTACTTCTTGCATTTAGTGATTCCCAGCTCCCTCAAAACGGGCTGGGGAGCCTTTTTCGGGGCGTCCTCATCCACAAACGGCTCGAGGACCTGTTCAGCCTTGTCCCAGTCGTCGGCCATCTGAGCGAGCTTCGCCAAGCTTACTGCCAGCTCTGCGTTCTCTGGATCGTGCTCCAGGATGATGGCCTTGTTCTCTATCTCTTTCTTCAACTGTTCGGCACTGAGGTAAGCACCATAGTTCGTCGCATAAAGGGTCAGCCTCTCTTCGATTCGAGAGAAGGTGAGATCAGCCTCCTCCAGGGCGGCGGCCACACCCGCCAACTCACGTGCCCACTCCTTTGGCAGCTCGAAGGATCCCTTGTAAGTGAGGTCATGGGCGAAGTCAGCGTAGGCATGCTCGACCACGGTCCTGATCTGAATCTCGGCCTTCTTTCCGAGAATCTCCTCGGGGATTAATGTCCCATAGAGTTCAAACCGCCCCTCCCCCTCCTCCTTCTGATCCTTCCGGAGCTCCACAATGTAGTGGACAGACCGGTACCCGAATTCAGTGGTCTTCAGCCGCTGGCTGCAGTCCAAGCTGTTCCGGTCATCCACATCGAACACCCGCTTGACGAACTCACTCATTGCCTCGACTTCGGCCCGGGTCCGACAAATTACGCGGGCTCCGCAAAGGTCCGTGAGTTGGTTCACCGGGTCATGGTATTTATGACGTTTAATAAGGGCCTTAGCGGCAAAGCTGGCGATGGATTTGGCCCGGGTTTGAATGATTGCGAGGGGGGCGAGGTCGGCTGCCGCCCGCTTCAGGGCTTCCTCGAGGAGCTTTGCATACCGCTGGTAGTCGGGATAAACACCTTTGTACTTGGCGACCTGGTCGGCTAGCCAGGCGCGGGCATCCAGCTCTTGGTGATCGGGCATCGTTGGGCTCCTCTGGGTTCAACCAGGGGAAGAGGATTGGACTTGGCCGAAGCTACGGGGAGATTCGATGACCTGTCCAGCTTCCGGGGTTCGATGTGCGTTTCGTGCTCTTCAGCCGGCCCCCTTTTTTCACCGCATCCCGGGGTCAAGTTGCCGTCACTCCAGGCCAATCCTAGGTTGATTCTGTATTCTCTCCGCCGTTCCTGCGGAAAAGCCCCGGTCTCTCATTGTTGGAATCTTGCGAGGGAGGAACTCCTTATGGAAGGACAGGGCGCTGGACTCAAGTCGTCCTACCGGTACCAACTTGAACAGTTCAATTCCAAGCTAGGAGCTGAAGCGAGCAACCGGTCCGCAATGCTCCTGGCTCTTGCCTACCTGCCCTTCGCCTTCAACTCTCCGGTTCC
>JBDRDQ010000266.1:0-4447 GCA_043820695.1 Gemmatimonadota bacterium
GTTTGCGCGGGTCCTGGCTGAGGAAGGGACCTCCGTTTTCGCATTCGATCTTCGGGGGCACGGTCGGTCTCCGGGCCCCCGGGGGGACGTGGATGCCTTCCCCAGGCTCCTCGAGGATTTGCTGGGAATGGAGGAAGAGATGGCTCGGCAGCTCCCTGGAGGGGTTCCCCGGGTCCTCATGGGTCATTCCCTGGGCGGATTGATCTGCATCCGGAAGCTCCAGGTCTTCAAGGGGCCCTACTCCGGGGCTGTGATCTCCGCTCCGTGGCTGGCAACTGCTTTGCCCGACTGGGTACGCGGTTTGGGTAGCTTCTTGGGTTTGGCCTTGCCTGGCGTTTCCCTCCCGGCCGGTCTGAATCCCAACCGCTTGACCCGGGACCCGGACATGATTCGAGCCTGGCGTAAGGATCCGTTGATCCATACCCGGATCACCGGGCGCTTCTTCCGGGAGGTCGAGCGGGTTCAGGCCAAAGCCTTGGCTTCTCGCCTCCCCCCGGACCTTCCGGTTTTGTTTCTGGTACCGGGGGGAGACAGAGTGGTACGGAGCTCGGTGACGGAGGGTTTCGCCCGGGGAATTGTGGGAAAAGGAATACAAGTGGAGATTCTTGAGGGCTGTCAACACGAGCCCTTGAATGACATCGGCCGAGAAGAGGTCTACCGGAAGGTGCTAGATTGGCTGGCAACTGAGCTCGTCTCCGGTCCGGAAGGCTCCTGAGCTTTCGGAGGCCCTGGATGAATCTGAAAAAGACATGGCTCGTAAAGGGAATATGAAGAGAGACGATCCGAAGGCCCAAGAGGGGCACGTCCCGATGGAGATCCGGAGGCTGGCGCTGGCCCTGCGGAAAATCCGGAGACCGAAGCCGACACCGGAGGCGATGGCCGCGAGGCCCTCGAGTTTGGTTGGGATGACGATGCCCTCCCCGCGGAGGATGCCGATTCGGGGATCGATTCCCTGGCTGAAGCCGACCAAGGAACTGGGGAGGACCGCCAGGCCGAGTTGGTGGGGGTTCAGGATGAACTTCGCCGAATGCGGGACCAGCACCTGCGACTCGCGGCTGACTTCGAAAACCACCGGAAACGAGCCAGCGCAGATCTGGCCGGCGTCTGGCTTCGGGCCCAAGCCGAGTTGGTGAGATCGCTTGTCGAGGGGCTGGACGACCTCCAAAGGGTGAGCCGGTTCACGAGTGAGGACACCACGGTGGACGCTCTGATCGAGGGCGTGGACCTGGTTGAGAGAAATCTCCTCAAGGCTCTCACCGAGGCGGGGTTGAAGGTTCTGAATCCCGAGGGGGAACGTTTCGACCCCAACAGCATGGAAGCCATGATGAGGGTGGCCACCGAGGAGGACGGGCAGGACGAAACCGTCCACCAGGTCTTCCAGAAGGGCTACATGTTCAAAGATCAGTTGGTGCGCCCGGCACGGGTGAGTGTCTACATGGATGAAGACTGATGCTCCCCACCGGGACAACCCATGAGAAGGTCGAATGACGACACCGACCAAAGACTTCTATGAGATCCTGGGGGTAAAGGAATCCGCTTCCCAAGAGGAGATCAAGAAGGCCTATCGTAAGCTGGCCAAGAAGCACCACCCCGACGCCAACCCGGGGAATCCGAAGGGATCGGAGCGTTTCAAGGAAATCGGAGAGGCCTATTCGGTTCTCTCCGACGAAGAAAAGCGAAAACACTACAACCAGATGAAACGGCTGGGTGCCTTCGGGTTCGGTCCTGGCGCTGGGAAGGGTCCGTTCTCCCGGGGTGGTCCGGGACCGGGATTCGGTGGATCCAGGCCGGGGGAAAGCTTTTCCTTCGAGGACCTTTCCGGTTTCGGGGGCGGAATCTCCGACCTGTTCAGCACCATTTTCGATCGAGGAAAGAAGGAGCCCAGCAGGGGACGGGCCGGCCCCAGCAAGGGCCGAAGCGTCGAGTACCTGGTGGAGGTGGCTTTCGAAACCAGCGTTCGAGGGGGGCGGATCAGCATCAGCGTTCCCATCACGGAGGAGTGTGCGACGTGCGGAGGATCCGGAGCCGCCCCGGGGACTGCCTCCAAGACCTGCTCCGAATGCAAGGGTTCCGGCACGGTGTCCTTCGGCCAGGGTGGGTTCGCCGTAAAGCGACCCTGCCCGGCATGTGTGGGCCGGGGCACCATCCCGGAGAGTCCATGTAAGCCCTGCGATGGAACCGGAACCGTCCGCCAAAGCCGGAAGATCCAGGTGACGGTTCCCAGGGGTGTGGAAACCGGATCCAAAGTTCGCCTGACGGGGCAGGGGGAGAGGGGCTCGTCGGGCGGGACCCCCGGGGACCTGGTCATCACCTTCAAGGTCAAGCCTCACCGGTTTTTCCGAAGGGATGGCTTGGATCTGGAAGTCACGGTGCCCATCAACATCGCCCAGGCTTCCTTGGGCTCCAAGATCCGGGTCCGGACGATCGACGGGAAAAAGGTCGTTCTTCGCATTCCTCCGGCCACGCAACCTGGCACCCGGTTCCGCATCCGAGGGCAGGGGGTGGAGAAAGGAGGGCGGGTGGGGGACCTCTATGTCGAGGTCAAGCTGGAGGTCCCCGATAAGCTCACGCCGGAAGGCCAGCGCCTGATGGAGGCTTTGGCGACGGACGCCGAGCTCAAGTACTGACCTCCCTCCACTTGCTTCGGAGGATGCGGCCGCCCCCAAGGACCCGACCTCCGGAGAAAATCACCCCGGACTGGCCTGGAGTGACCGCGAATTGAGGCTCACCAAGACGTAGTCGAAGGGCCTTCTCCGACATCTGCTCCATGCGGGCTGTGACTCCTTTGGCCCTGTGTCGGAGCTGTACGTCGATCTCCTCCCCAAGTGCAGGGCGGGGCCCCAACCAGTTCAGATCGCCAAGCTCAACCCACTCAGCCCACATGTCAGCCCGGGGCCCGACCACTACCTCCCGTGTGCCCGGCCTGATCTCCACCACGAACATGGATTCCGGAAACCCACCGGGAAGGCCCTTCCGCTGACCGACAGTGAACCCGGCAAACCCCGAGTGCTCCCCAATCTCCTCGCCCTTTGCGGTGACGAAGAACCCCGGCTGAAAGGCCGGATGGGCATGGTCCAGACGAGTCCGGAGCAGGTCGCGATAATCCCCGGTGGGAACGAAGCAGATCTCCTGGGATTCGGGCTTGTCGGCCGTCAGGAGTCCCCGCTCCCGGGCCATCTCCCTGACCTGGGCTTTGGTCAAGTTCCCCAGGGGGAAGTGGAGGAACGAAAGGGTGTCTCTGGGAAGGCCCCAGAGGAAGTAGGCCTGGTCTTTGTTCCTGTCGGCCCCGCGCATCAGTGCGGGGCCGTGGGGAGAGCCGTGGTCGATTCGTACGTAGTGACCCGTGGCGATGCCATCGGCCCCCATCTCCTGAGCCCGGGCAAGAAGGTCTCCGAACTTCGTGAAAGAGTTGCATCGTACGCAGGGGTTGGGGGTTCTCCCGTGGGCGTATTCCGAGACAAAGTCGTCGATGACGTCCCTGGTGAAATCCTCCTCCACATCTATTACGGTGTGGGGAATGTCCAGGGATCGAGCCACCCCTTTGGCGTCGCTTACCCCCTCCAGGCCGCAACAACTCTTCGCATGGGATGGCTCGCCGGTGTAGCAGAAGGTCCGGAGAGTGGCCCCCCCCACCTCGTGGCCCGCCTCCACAAGGAGGGCGGCCGCCAAAGAGGAGTCCACCCCTCCCGACATCGCCACCAGAATTCGACTCACCTTATGCCCTCCCAGAAGCCGGCGCGGGTCGTTGAGCGTCGCCGCACCCGAGTACCTGGATCGTGCCTTAGAACGTGGATACGAGGAGGGATCCCAGGGAAGGGACCTGAACGGTCTCCCGGGTCCAGAAAGGCTCACCGTACTCGGTGCGGATCAGGGAGCCAGCCCGGGCCGCGTGAGCCCTGATCTGGTCCTCCAGAGCCCTGCTGCCCCCGGGGAATACCTCTCCGGCCTGAACGGCTCGACCGAATTGAGAGCCGTAGGCTGCGATGGCTTCCAGCTTTCGCTCCATCTGTTCGGTAACGTCCACCACGAAGGTGGGTTTTTGCGCCTCCTCCCGGAAGGATAGGGCGTGCACGACCTTGAAGGGCCGGAAGGGTGCCCCGGGGGCTAGGAAGTTTTTCAGCCCTGCCAGGTAGGAAGCATCGTAGACCAGCTCGGCCGCAGCCCGATGGTCCGGGTGCCGCCCCTGGAGCCAATGGGTGATCACGACCCGTGGCCGGAGTTTCCGCAGGAACTGGGCCACCACTCTTCTTGTCTCAGGAGTGTTCTGGAGCTGGGAATCGGGAAGGCCGGCATTCCATCTGCCCGCAAGGCCCAGAATGGCGGAGGCCCTCTCAGCCTCTTCGGCTCTCGTCTCTGCAGATCCCTGACTTCCCATTTCACCCCGCGTCAGGTCCAGAATCCCGGTACGCTCCCCCCGGTCTTTGGCTTGGAGGAGGGATCCGCCGCA
>JBDRDQ010000267.1:0-6826 GCA_043820695.1 Gemmatimonadota bacterium
GGGGATGCGGGGCTGAAGGACGCCTTCGTTCAGATCCTAGACCTCGGCGACTTCTCTGTAGAGTACCGGGTGGCGGGCCTGCTGGAGGAGGTGAAGTTCATCGTCTCGGCCCGGTCTCTGCTTCGAGGGAAGATCCTGGACTGCTTCCACACTGCGGGGGTCGAGATCGTGTCCCCGAACTTCATGAACACCCGGGCTCTCCCAGAGGACCGATCGGTCATCCCGGCCGCCCATCATGAAGTGCCGAAGGCGGACACGGCGCCTCCGCCCGAGGAGCTGATTTTCGACAAGGCCGAAGAGGCCGGATCGGTCGAGGAGCTGAAGGGGGAGCTCGAGGGGCTCAGGGCCCGGATCTCCGAGTTGGAGGCGGTGGGCGGGGGCCTTTCGGAGGCTGAGAAGGCCGAGACCGAGGCTGAGTTGGTCCGGCTCCGGGGAAGGGGAGCTGAGTTGGAAAAGACCATCCTCGCCCGGGAGAAGGCCCTGAAGGGCGAGGGAGAATCGGGAGGGTAGGGACAGGCCTCATCGGACCCCTGACTCAATGCCGGTGTAATCGGGACCTTCGCCAACGGCCCAGTCGCCCCGTTTCCCGAGTTCTGATTCATGAGCCCTACAACCGAAGGACGAACCGATCCCCGGTTCGCCCGCCACCTGCTTCAGCGTGAAGACGCGTTTCGCCGCGAGGACGAGGGTACGGACGCCCTGTTCTACGCCTCCCCCCGCCTGGTCTCCCACCTGCCTTCGAGGCGGGAGTTCTCGAAGGTGACCGGATTGGGGATGAACGAGGAGGAGCTTCGGGCGAACCCCACGTTATCCGATTGGGTGGTTCAGGACCTGAACGCTGACCCGACGCTCCCCTTTTCCGACGACAACTTCGACGTGGTCCTGAACGTGGTATCCGTCGAGTACCTGACTCGGCCGGTCCAGGTATTCCAGGAGGTCCGCCGGGTTTTGAGGCCCGGGGGCCTGTTCCTTGTCGTGTTCTCGACCCGGTGGTTCCCCCCCAAGGTCGTGAGGGCGTGGGAAGATGCGAGGGAGGAGGAACGGCTGGGAATTGTGGAGGAGTATTTCAGGGAGGCGGAGGGGTTCGGGCCGTCGGAATTTTTCATATCCATGGGACTACCGCGGCCCGAGGGCGACCGGTATTTCTCACTGGGCATCCCCAGCGATCCGGTCTTCGCGGTGTTTGCGGAGAAGGAGCCGGGGGCGATACCCCCGGGCGCGGGGCGGGGCGAGGAGCGGAAGGACGAAGTTCCGCACGGCGCCCGATCCCGGATCGTCCTCCGGGATCCGGCCCAGCTGGAGCTGGACTGGGCTGCAGTTCAGACCCGTAAGGCAACCGTGGGTGAAACCATGGAATGCCCTCACTGCCGGCAGAGGCTCAGCAAGTGGGAAGTGCCTGACGATCCCTGCATCGACTGGCCCAACGACTACCTGTACCTCTGCTTCAACGACTTCTGCCCCTTCGTGGTCCGGGGCTGGCGCCATATGTGGAACCAGGGGATTCTGGGCACCAGCTACCGGTATCTCTTCAATCCGCTCAAGGGAAGTTCGACCACGGTGCCCATTCGCGGACTCACCGACCTCAGGCCGGGGATCGTTGAGGAAGACCCTGCGGGCCGGTTTCGAGCCGCAATCCAGAAAGGACTGACGGACTTCTCGGGACTTCCCCAGGTGAAGGAATATGGACCGAAGCTTGGGGGGCCGAGAGGGTAGGGAACGACTTGCCCCGGTTGACAGAGGAGAATTACACGTATACGGTATGGGAGATACGTATACGGAGGAGAGATGAAGAAAAAATTGACCATCACCGTCGACGCCGAACTACTTCCCAGGGCCAAACGCTACGCCCGGTCCCAAGGCGTCTCCCTTTCCTCCCTCATCGAAGGATCCCTTCGGGAACTCACTGAGGACCTGGGCCCGGCCTTTGTCGAGAAGTGGAGGGGCCGGTTCGAACCTGCCCGTCGGGATGATGAGCGGTTCAGGGCCTTGGCGGAGAAATACCTGTGATTCTTCTGGATGCGGACGTCCTCATCGACGTCGCCCTGGAGAGGGAACCGCATTTCCATGCCTCCGCCGGTCTGCTGAACCTTCTGGAACGTCAACCTCGCATGTCCTTCGTAGCCTGGCATACCCTCTCAAATTTCTACTATCTCGTCTCCCCTACCCGGGGCCGAGATGATGCCCGGAAATTCCTGGTGGACCTCACCCGGTTCGTTTCCGTGGCGCCCGCGGATACTGAGGCTTTCCACTTCGCGGCCTTCCTTCCTTTGCCTGATTTCGAGGCTGCGCTCCAGGTCGCAGCTGCCCGGGCTTGTGGTGCGTCCTACATCGTCACCCGGAATGTGAAGGACTTCAGGGCGTCACCGATTCCAGCCCTCACCCCCTTGGAGATCCTGGCGGAGTTGACCTGACGCGCAGCTATTGTTGACCCGGGCCCATCCCCGGCCGCCACCGGGCGGATGGTGGTGGTGGGCGGGACCTTTCATGAGGTGGACCCGGCTTTGGCCTCGGCCCCGCGAACGAAGAAAGAAAGGCCGGCGAAACCTGTTCGCCGGCCTTTCTTTCTGATCCAGCAACAGTACTGGTCCTCTTACCCTTGAGCCGTGGCCTTCATCAGGTCCCGGATCTCCGCGAGAAGCTTCTCTTCAGCGGTCGGCTCCGGTGGGGCGGGGGGGGCCGCCTCTTCCTGCTTCTTCATCTTGTTGAAGCTCTTCACCACCATGAAAATGGCGAAGGCCACGATCAGGAAAGAGACCATGGCGTTGATGAAAATGCCGTAGTTGATGGTGACCGCGCCGGCTTCCTGGGCTGCCGCCAGCGTGGCAAAAGGAGCGGCTGACGCGGGGTCGGCGAGGGTCAGGAATTTCTCGCCGAAGTCCACTCCACCCATCAGCATCCCAATGGGGGGCATGAGGATGTCGTCCACAAGCGACTTGATGATGGTGCCGAATGCGGCGCCGATGATGATACCTACCGCCATGTCGAGCATGTTGCCCTTGATGGCGAACTCCTTGAATTCCTTCAGCATGGGACTCCTCCTGAAAGGGGACGTGGGCTCCCGCCTTTCGGCGGGTCGCGTAGTTGTGAGATAGGGAAACGAGATAGAACAACTTATGGACAACCGTGCAATCCGAAAGTCACATACGTGCATTCCGAAAGTCACATAGAGAAAGTCACATAGAGAAGGACGCCCCGACTCCGAGCCGCCTCGCTGCCTGGGCGAGGCGCCGGTCGAGCGTCCATAGGGGGACGCCGGCCAAGAGGGCCGATCCGAGAAGATGGACGTCCACCCAGCCCAGACCTATCCCCATCAGATTCCGTCCCTCCACGAGGGCGAGAGCCTCGGTGTGCGTGGCCATGGGTGCCTGGGGAAGTGCGGCCAGCAGGTCTAGGATCTCCTCCCGGTTCCTTAGGTTTCCGCAGGCCAACTCACCCAGCACAAAGGGGTGACACCACACGTCGACCGTCTCCAGGGCTGATGCCAGCGTGGAATTCCCAGAGCGCAAATGGTCGACCCAAACGGACGTGTCGACGAGCATCAAGCCTGCTTCTGAGCCCGGCGGCGATGAGCGGGGGCGAGCTGGGGCTCCGACCCACCAAGACGAGCGAGTCGCCTGCCTTGCTCCCGTGCAATGAGGGCCCTCAAGCCTTCGTGGATCACGGCGGTCTTCTCTTCCAGTCCGGTCAGCCGCAGGGCTTCGGCCAGAAGTTCACCATTTAGATTCAATGTGGTTCTCATGTGCAGATAGATATGCATAAGACATACAGATTACAAGGAGTCTGATCGTTCAGTGGGCCTGGGCGGACGCCTCACGATGGGCAGTCATGAACTTCTCAGGTGGAGCTTAGGGGAGTAGGTGGGCTGGAGAATGGCGGTTCGGGCCACCCGTCGGTGCCACCCAACCCCGCCGGCGTTACTTTTCCGCGTCCGCCGAATTCAATCAGCCTCTAGACGCTTCCGAAGGAATCCGGAATGAACGCTATGATCTCCCCCAGTCCGCGAAGGACTGCCGGTCCGCTCTCGAGCCCGTGGCCAACCTTGGCCCTAGCCCTGTTCTTGTCTTTGAACCTCGGCTTCCTTGGAACGGAGCTCGCTCAGGCCCAGAATCGGCCTCCGACCGAAGAGAACTCGGCGAATCAGCTCCTCGACCCGGATCTCTTCTCCGCCATGGAATTCCGGCTGGTGGGGCCATTCCGGGGGGGCAGGTCCACGGCGGTAGCCGGGATTCCCGGCCAGCCCCTCACCTTCTTCCAGGGGACTACGGGTGGGGGCGTCTGGAAGACACCGGATGCGGGAGAGACATGGGAGAACATTTCGGATGGCTTCTTCGAGGTGGCCTCGGTGGGCGCCGTGGAGGTGGCTCTCTCGGATCCCAACGTGATCTATGCGGGAACGGGGTCGGCCGGCATCCGGGGGAATGTCTCCACGGGGCGGGGTGTGTACCTGTCCACGGACGGGGGCGACTCCTGGACCCTCCGGGGGCTCGAGGACGCGGGCCTCATCGGACGCATTCGCATTCATCCGCAGGACCCGGATCTGGTATACGTCGCGGCTCTCGGTCACCCCTTCGGGAGGAATGAAGAGCGGGGGGTCTTTCGCTCCAAGGACGGTGGGGCCAACTGGGTGAAGGTCCTCTTCCTATCGGATAGCGTGGGAGCTGTGGATCTCGCCATGGACCCGGCGAACCCCAGGATCCTCTATGCTGGGATGTGGCGCGCCGAACGGAAGCCGTGGACGCTGATCGACGCGTCCGAGGACGGCGGCCTCTATAAGACCACGGACGGGGGCGACAGTTGGAAGAAGCTGGAAGGCGGGCTCCCGAAGGGGCTGACGGGCCGCATCGGGGTGACGGTGTCCCCGGCCAATCCGGATCGGGTCTGGGCCATCGTCAACGCCCATGATCCCGACGGCGGTGTGTACCGTTCCGACGATGCGGGAAAGAGCTGGACCCGGGTGAACAAGGAGCGGAAGCTTCAGCAGCGGCACTGGTACTATTCCCACATCGTGGCGGATCCGGCGGACGAGAACACCGTCTATGCCATGAATACGGACCTTTTCCGGTCCATCGACGCCGGGAAAAGTTGGGAGAGCATCCGGGTGCCCCATGGGGACGTTCACGATCTCTGGATCAACCCGGAGAACGCTGACTTCATGGTGGTGGGCAACGACGGTGGGGCCCAGGTAAGCCTGAACGCCGGGGCAAGCTGGAGCACCCTGCTGAACCAACCCACGGCGGAACTCTACCGGGTCGTCACCGACGATCGCTTTCCGTACCGGCTCTACGCCGCCCAGCAGGACAACTCCACCATCTCCCTGCCGAGTCGGTCTTCGGGAGGGCTGACGCCTTTCGAAGATTGGTACGACGTGGGTGGGTGCGAGAGCGGCCACATCGCGGTGGACCCGAAGGATCCGGACATCTACTACGCCGGGTGCTACAACGGGATCATCACCAGGCTGAACCGGAGAACGGGGGAGTCACGGAGCGTGATGCCGGCGCCGGTCCTGGTGGACGGGGTGGCCCCCAAGGATCTGGCCGACCGTTTCCAGTGGAATTTCCCGGTTGTCTTCAGCCCCCACGACCCCAACACCCTCTATGCCACGTCCCAGAGGGTGCTGAAGAGCACCGACCACGGGATGAGCTGGACGGCCATCAGCCCGGACCTCACCACCAATGACCCATCGAAGCAGGAGCTGCCCGGTGGGCCCCTCCAGCACGACCACACCTCGGTGGAGGTGTACACCACCATCTTCGCCTTCGCGGAATCCCCCCATACGCCTGGGGTCCTCTGGGCGGGAACCGACGACGGTCGGGTTCACCTGTCCCGGAACGGGGGAGGGGACTGGGTTGATGTTACGCCCAAGGAGCTGCCCGTGGACGGTACGGTGAACACGCTGGAGATCTCACCTCATCGAGCCGGGCGGGTGTTCATCGCCGTCCATCGATACCGGATGGACGATTACCGCCCCATGATCTTCCGGACCAATGACTACGGAGAGTCCTGGGATCTCCTCACCGACGGAACCAATGGGCTTCCGGGCAACCACCCCGTGAGGGTGGTCAGGGAAGACCCGGACCGGCAGGGCCTTCTATACGCCGGCACCGAATTCGGGCTCTTTGTCTCCTTCGACGACGGAGGGCACTGGCAGTCCTTCCAGCAGAACCTTCCCGTGACCCAGGTGGCCGACCTTCAGGTCAAGGAGCAGGATCTGGTGGTGGCCACCCACGGCCGTTCCATCTGGATCCTCGACGACCTGACGCCGCTGCATCAGTTGGCGTTGGGATTGGCCCGAACCGAAGGGGCGGACCCTTCCGCGGAAACGTCGGGAAATGTCGCCATTAGCGAAGCGCCCCACATTCTCTACCGACCCGGCCTCACCTACCGACTCCAGCGCGCTGGGCGAGGGGGCGACAGGGGAATGCAGAACCCGCCCAACGGCGCGGTGATCCGGTACTATCTGGCGGAGGAGCCGGAGGAGGGCATGGGGGTGACGCTCGAGATTCTGGACAGGGACGGCGACGAGGTCCGGAGCTTCTCCCGGAAGTCTGACAAAGGGTCGGACGATGGCGACGATGGCGGGGACGACGACGGTCCGAAGGTGCCCGTGAAGGCCGGGATGAACCAGTTCGTCTGGGACCTGGCCTACCCGCCTCTGAAGCTTCCCGATGGGACCATGGACTACATGGGGTTTTCGGGTGGCCCGACGGTGGTGCCCGGGTCTTTCCAGGTGAAGGTCACGGTGGGAGAGTGGAGCCAGACCCAGCCGCTGGAGGTGCTGAAGGATCCTCGCCTCCCCCATGTCACGGAGGCTCAGCTGCGGGAGCAG
>JBDRDQ010000268.1:0-2690 GCA_043820695.1 Gemmatimonadota bacterium
AGCTCCAGCCACTTACCCCTATCCCTCCGTTTCTCGGAATCGGCTAGGCTATAATGAGCTCCCCAGGCAGCTCCACCTGGTCCACGACCTGGTAGCCCGTGGGCGTCTCAATCAAGAGGTAGGCGGTTATGGTGTAAACACCAGGCGGCCACCCGCTCAGGCCCCAGTACCCCTTCCGGAAGTCCACCGAGCCCTGCCGGCTCTGGCCCGGGTCCAGGGGAAAGAGGGCGGTGGAGTAGTCGTAGGTAGCCGGGCCCGAAGCCCTGGCGGCCACGTAGAAGTTGCCTTTCGCCCCTCCCGTGTTGGTGGCGGTGAAGCTGACCTTGAAGTCCTGGGCAACCGTGATGCTCAGCGCCGGGGAAGCGGTCCTGGTGCTCACAGCAGCATCACCGATACGCCCGAGAGCTTTCCGGCAGCCACGGCGGGGGCGCTGATGATGAGCTCCCCGGGCAGGGACACCTGGTCCAGGACCTTCTGGGTGGCCGCGTCCCTGAGGATGACCACTACGTTGTAGGTGCCCGCTGTCCAGGAGGCCACCCCGAAGTTTGACCGCAGGAAGACCACGTTCCTGGTGAAGGACTGGCCAGGGTCAACGGGGGTGTCAATGGCCTTGGCGGAGTAGGTGTAGGCCGGGCCCACTGCCTGGGCCTCAACCGAGGCGGTAAAGGGGACCTGGCCGGTGTTGTTGACGGTGAAGTTCACCCGGAAGTCCTGGTCGGCCCTGACGGTTACTGCCGGGGCGGCGAACCCCCTCCGGGCTATCTCCCCGGCCGCCTCAAGGACTGAGTAGTTCTTCAGCATGGCTCTGCCTCCTCACAATGCCGCTACCGCGACGCTGGAGAGCTCCCCTGCGGGGGCGCCCTCGGGCGGCGGCTTCTCTGGTTTCTCGCGGGTAAAGTACCAGACGGCCGTTCCAACGCCCGCAGCGGCCAGAGTCAGCCCCACGGCAACGAGGGCTCCCTTACCTTTGTCCTCAGGCATATTTCTCCTCCTTCACTCTTTCTTCCCCGGCAGGGCCACCGCCCGGGTCCGGATGGCCAGGGGCGGGAAGAGGCCCTGCCTTATCCGGGCAAGCTCGGCGGAAAACCAGGCAGGGTAGCGGCGCAGGACCAGGGCGTGCTCCGGCGCCCGCTTCTCGATCTCCTCGAGGACGTCGGCGTCGGAGATGGTAGCGGCTACGTCCCGGTACTCCTGGGACTCGCGGGCGTAGCGGTCGCGCCTCTCCGCGGGGACGGCCTTCTCCAACTCCCCCACGATGGAAAGGCCGGAGGCGATGAAGCGCTCGAGGCCAGCCGGGGTGAACTCCTTCAGGGCCTTCGCCGCCTCATCAGCCAGGCGGCGCAGGACCTTCCGGCGGACGAAGAGCTCCCCGTACTCTCTGGCCTGCTCCTTCCGGTCCTCCCACCAGCCCATCAGCCACCTCAACCTCGGCCTTGCAGTGGGGGCAGGTGAGGCTCTCCCCTCTGGCCGGGTGCTGGGGGAGGGCGAACTCCTTCTTGCAGCTGTCGCAGAGGAGGACATAGCCCCTGGACATGGTGGCCCCTTCCGTGCCCGCCGGGGCTGTGTCTCCCTTGCCCCCTGTGGCTTCCTGGTTGCTTTTCCTGGCCAGGTCCCGGAGGGCGCCCACGGCGTCGGGGATGTTTTCCTTCACCATGTCCTTGGTCTCCTCCAGGGCCTTCACCTTCCGGCTCTCCCTCTCGTGCTCTTTCTCTATCCTGAGCCGCTCCCGCTCGTCCTCCAGGAAGAGCTTCAGGACGTCGGTGCGCACGCTCCCGTCGGTGGGGACCCGCTGAGGGGTAAGGGGGACCCCCAGGGCCTCTCTCAGCCGGCTGCCGGTCTGGAGGCGCTTGATGACTACCTCCTCGGGGTCCTCCTCCTGCCTGGTCTTCCCGTCCCCCGGCTCTCCCAGGAGGAGGGCCCCGAAGCGCTGCATAACCCTCCCTTCCAGGACCTCGTCCAGCCTCTCCAGAAAGGTCTTGGGCCGCTCCGGGTTCACCTCGGAGGTGGCTTTGGAGCCTTTCCCCTCCCTGACCTCCTGGCGCAGGGCCTCTATCTGGTCCCGGAGCCGGTCGGCCTGCTCATTGAAGAGGGCCTTCTTGGTCTCGTCGGCTTCCTTCTCCGCCTCCCCCCTCCACCTCCTCTCGTCCTCCACCATCTTCTGGACATCGAAGCCCAGCTCCTTCAGCGCCTGCCAGGGGCTAGCGTGGCCGTTCTGTGAGGGGGATTGCCCAGTGCCCAGGCGGGAGCGCGCGAGCTCGTAGTGCCTGTCCCGCTCCTCAATGTAAGCCGACTGAGCTCGGAGCTCCTCTACCTGCTCCCGGTACCAGTCGCTGAGGCTTCCTCGCCCTGGGCCCTGGGGCTTGCGGTTGCTAAAGACTCCGGTAAGTCCTCCCATTCCAGCACCTCCCCGTAGTAGTTGATGCCTCTGCTCGAGTAAAAGTCGTCAATGACCTCCTGGAGGAAGAGGGCCATGTCCCCCTGGAAGCCGAACTTCCTGGCGCAGAGGAAGCCGTAGGTGAGGGCAGGGGTGTTGGGCACCACGAAGGTCTGGCTGACAAACTCCACCAGGGCGGCGTGGACCGGGGTCAGGGGCTGGGACTTCCTGGTGTCCACAGGCGGAGGCTGGCGCCCGTCCTTTTTCTCCTTCCCCCTGGATAACCCCCCTTTGGAGGCCGAGACCTTCGCTTCCT
>JBDRDQ010000269.1:0-10869 GCA_043820695.1 Gemmatimonadota bacterium
GACCAGTGAGCGAGGATCTCTTCGTTTGTCCGTAATCCCATCAAGGCCTCCAAAACGGAGAAGAGGCCGCCGGACATTCCAGAAGGAAGATGAACCGTCAGAGAATGATGGCCAGCGGCAGCAGAACCAGGTATCCGAGAACGAGAAGGAGGGGAGCGGCGGTGATCGAGCCTTGAGAGAGGAGGGTATAGCCCAACGCCACCGTCAGGATCCCAGCAACGCCAAGGATTCCGTTGATGGCTGAGAATCTAAGGGGCGCCCTCGGGTTGGCCCCGGTCTTCGGAGTTTCCGTCTTCGTTCCCATAATCCGGTGCAATCCTACCTCAGGGTACAAGGGTGGGTCAAGGATGAATCCGCCTTATTGGTCCCCGTCCTCCAGGTGGAACCTCTCGATGAACCGCGCCAGGCGGGAACGAGAGATTTTGAGGAGGCGTGCCGCCTCACTTTTGTTCCAACCGGTTTGCCGGAGAACCCTGAACACCTGGCGGCCGATGGCCCCATCCAAGGTCCAGTCCGGTTGGGTACCCCCGTCGGCTCGAAAGCTCCCGCGGCCGCTGGTCTCATCCCAAAATTGCGCCGAGCCCCCTTCCCCATCATCCGCCGTCGCCGGCCGGTCCGATCCGAGGCGCAGGTGTTCCAATCCCAGGGTTGCCCCCCGGGCAAGGATGGAAGCCCTGGTGAGGGCATTCTCCAACTCACGGACGTTTCCGGGCCAATCATAGTCCTGAAGGGACCGTATGGCATCGGGGTGGATGTGGTGGATCTCCTGTTGGGTTTCCGCCCGGATTTTGGCAAGGAGATGTACGGCAAGAGCCTCGATGTCCCCCCGGCGTTCTCTGAGCGGCGGGACCACGATCTCCACCACCCGAAGGCGGAAGTAGAGATCCTCCCGGAATCCCCCCTCCTCCACCAGCGCCTCCAGATCCTGATGCGTGGCGGCGATGATCCTGGCTTGGGTGCGGCGGGTCGTCTCACCCCCCACCGGGAAGAAGGTCCTGTCCTGAAGAACCCTCAGCAGTTTGGTCTGGAACTCCAGCGTCGTATCCCCGATTTCATCCAGAAAAATCGTGCCGGTTCCAGCCAACTCGAAGTATCCTTTCCGACTCGAGACGGCACCGGTAAAGGCCCCCTTCGCGTGGCCGAACAGCTCGGACTCCAAGAGGGTATCGACGAGGGCGGTGCAGTTCACGGCGATGAAAGGCTCATCAGCGTGGAGGGAATGGTTGTGGATGGCCCGGGCCATGACCTCCTTCCCCGTCCCCGTTTCCCCACGTACCAGGACCGTGGCCCGGTTTCGAGCCAGCACCCCTATCATCTTGAAGATTTCCATGAGACGGGGATCGCGCCCGATGACGACACCAGGGCCGGGCCTCTCCACCTCGCTCGGAGTGCCCTTCTTCTTCCGGGCATCCAGGTTCAGCCTTCGTTCTCTCAGGCACCGGGACACCAGATCCTGCAGCGCCTCGACTTCGATGGGCTTCACCACATAGTCGAAGGCCCCCGCCCTCATGGCCCCGATGGCCGAGGTCATGTCCTCATGCCCGGTCATGACGATGACCTCCACGCTTTCCATTCCCTCCCGTACTCTCTCCAACAGCTCCACCCCATCCATTCCAGGGAGGCGGAGGTCCGTCAGGATCAGGGCTGGGTCGAAAGCGTGGACCCGGGCCAGGGCCTGCTCGGCATCCTCGGCTCGCTCAACGTCGTATCCACTCTCCTCCAGGATGGCGCTCACCACACCGAGGTGATCGGGATCGTCGTCTACCACCATGACGCGTTGGGGCATGAATCACAGGTCCTCGTTCGAGACACCTTCTTCCGTGGACCGCACCGGATGTTCTGTGGACCGCACCGGTTGTTCTGTGGACCGCACCGGCTCCTGCTTTGTTCCCTCCTCTGGCTGTTCCCAATAGGCGGGTTGATCGGGAGGCTCTCCAGCGCGGAGCCGGGCCAGCGCCTCCCGGTCCCTCCCCCGACGGACACGAACCAGAACCAGGAGGGCGACGGTGAGGGTCAGCCAAAACACAGAGGAATGGGAGAGGACGAAGGGCCACCCATACCGTTTCCGCACGTAAGCCTTCCAATCTTCCTCAAACTGGCCAAGGGTCAGGCCGTACACGCCTCTCATGGCGGTATCGAAGCTGCCCTCGTCCCTCCAGCGCTCCAGGAAGAGACGAAGCCCCCTCTCCCCGCTCTCCCGAATCAGATACTCCACCGCCGTGGCTGAAAGGAGGTAGGCCAGCTCCGCCGTTGCCCTGTCCCGGGGCCAGCCGAGAGCCAAGGAGTCCAGGGGCGGGGCTTTGCCCATCGCAAAGGCAACCCTCAAACGCCATCCCTCTCCGGCGTTCCACCCACCGGAAGCCCACTCGGCATACCCCTCGTTGAACCATGTCGGAAGCTGGAGGCCAGGCAGGTGCTGGTGGAGGCCCAGGTGTGCCCATTCATGCCGAAGGACCCTGGCTTCATCCCATCCTCTGGTTCTTGTCGACCCGAAAGCCGGCACCACAATGCGGCCAAGGTCGGGAATCGCCACCCCAGCCCCCCATTCCGGTACGGCTCCCCCGGTCAGGGAGTCAAAGGAGGGCTGGTCCGGAGCAATGAAGAGAGACAACCCTCGGGGGAGGCTGTCCGGAAGCCCCGGAAGGGGAGGAAGACCCCCGAGGAAGTCCTGAATCCTCCTGGCCCGGAGGGAATCCGCCCCTCTGAACGCCACGGCGACGCGGGCGCCCGGGATCCACTGGAAGGAGGATTCCTCAGGCACCGTGTCCTGGGGGGGAGTCCTCTTCCCGGGTAACGATGGGGCTTGAAGGGATGATGCGAGGACCATCCCCACCAGAGCCAGACCCGGAACTGAAGAATACATGAATATTCGGATAAGGATCAGGGGGGCGTCGAGAGGTCAGCCAGCCGGTTCCGGGCGTCTTCGTTATCCGGGTTGATCTCAACGGCCCGACTGAGGAGAAGGACCGCCAAATTGGCATCCCCGGCGCCCGAGGCGATCTGCCCCAGTTTCAGGAAGACGTCATCCCCAAGGGAGTGGTTCAACCGGACCGCTTGTTCGTACTGGGACTGAGCGGACTTGAGATCCCCCCTCCGGAAGGCTTGATCACCGAGATTCTTGTGGGCCTGAGCAGGAACCTCCGAGCCACAGGTAAGGGCCCGAATGAAGTATTGCTCAGCCGCTTCATGATTCCCCTTGTGGTCAAGGATGGCACCCGTATTCACAAGGATCGAAGGCTCGGCGGGGTGGACCTTCAACCCTTCCCGGCCCAGGGACACGGCTTCGTCCAGATTCCCCGAGGCTGCAGCCGCGAGAACCGCGAACGCGAAGTACAGGGGAGGCGGGGACTCCTTCTTCCCGAGCCTATTCCGGTATTCCATGAAGGTAGAGCTGGCCGCCCCCGAATCCCCTGCCTTGAGTTCGGAGATGCCCCGGGCCAGGATCAATGCCGGATCAGCTTTGGTCTTCCCTTCGGCCATTTTTAAGGCTCCCAAAGCCTCCTCGAACCGACCAATGCCTTCCAACGCCAGAGCACGATTTCGAAGCACCGCCGGTTTTTGGGCCCACTCCCCGGAGATAGCGTCGAAGTGTTCCAGGGCCTCTTCGGGTTCTCCGGCCTTTAGCCCAATCAACCCGAGGCGGAATCGGGAGGTGGCTTCGGTCGGTTTCACCTCCAGAGCCGCGTGGAACTCCTTTGCCGCATCTTCCAACATCCCAGCCCTATAAAAGGCTTGCCCCAATCTCACGTGTTCTTTGAGAAGCTCCTCGCCCTCCTCCTCCACTTCCTGGGCTTTCCCACCTACGTTCTGGACGAATCCAGCCTTGACCAGTTCGTAGATCGCCTTTCCCGTTGCGAACTCCACCAGGCCGGATTCCATCACCAGTTCCCGGACCGTGCGGGTACCGTCCAGAAGGGGAAGGAGCTTATTCTGGTTCCCGCTGAGCTCGACCTCTTCAACCTCCCTGGGGTCCCGGCGAACCTTGAAAATAAGGTCCAGGGAGTGGACTTCCTTCTCGATCTGGGACCACTCATCAACCCGCCGCGCACCCTCGAGGAGAAGGCCGTCGACGCTGAGGGTCACCAGAAGAACCTGACCCTCATCGGGGCGCTCCCTGGGGTTGAACTGAAACGATCCTTGGTCCCAGGGGAAGAGGTGGAAGACCGCCTCTTCGACCTGAAGGGCGACCCATTTCTGAAGCTCCTCCTGAGTGAGGGTGCCAAATCCGACCAGGATGTCTCCGAGCCGTCTCTGGCTCTCCACGCCCTGCTCCTCGATGGCTCTCGAGAGGTCATCGGGCTGGATCACCCCGTTCTTGACCAGGATGTCACCGAGACGATCCGGGCGGTTCAGGACCGAGGCGTAGACCACCCGCCCGTCTTTGAAGTAGATGTAGCCGAAGTTGGACCGGTCCGTAACGGTCAGGCACCCGGTCTTTCGCCCCAGTGCGAGGAGTTGGCAGATATCCGCCAGGCTCACGTCGGCGAGCGATCCTTCAATGGCCATCAGTCAAGCTCCTCGACGATCCGGTCCCCCAACCTGGGCCAGTCCCACACGACCTGCTCAGGGGAGGGAACCCAGACCTCCACGACTGTGGACCCATCTTGCCCCGCCGGCCAGCCCTCGAGGGGCTGTCCCTCCTCCTCCGCCCCATCTCCATAAGGGCCCCTTCCCCCACCGGGGGCCCCAGGCTGGAAAGACCTGATCCACTCTCTGTCCTCGTCCAAAACGTCCCTCTTCTCTGATTCCGGAAGGGTCTCCGGAGGAACGGTTTCCCTCAAGCTTTTCCGAAGTTGGGGAGAGAGCTTCGAGGCCTTTACCTGAACCTCGACGATCAGCCCCCCTTCCAGACGGGCCCTCAAACGATCATCGAGGGCGGATATCTCGGTGGGAGGCCGGTCGGCGGCGATCATGATTCTGGCCCGACGACGTTGAAGAGCCTCGAAGAGTTGGAAGAACTCCTCCTGGGCCCGCTCCGTCGCCGATAGGTCCTGAGCCCCGTCGATCAAAAGGAGATCTGCGGACCACCATCGCTCCCGCCAGGCCCCCGCAACACCCAGGGAAAGGGAGTGGATGAAATCCCGCGCGAACTCCTGCACGGAAATCAGGGCGACACGGGCGTCCTTCTGTTTCCGGAGTCTGGTGCGCCCGGCGGCCTGGAGGAGGGCCCGGACAGCCAATCCGTCGGGACTCCAAACAAAAAGGGGGTTGTATTCGGGCCGATCGGTGTTGGCCAGTTGATCGGCCGCTCGGATTACGAGCGCGGGAACCTCCCCCCTGAGTTCCTTGAGGACCGGTCCGGGGGGTATCTCAGGAAAGGGCCGAGCCTGTTCCATGGCCGAAGCCAGGAGGGCCTCGGCCTCATCCAAGCGCTCCGGATCCCGAAGAACCCCAAAGGCCGCTTCAGGCCAAGGGTTACCGGCAGCATCCAGTGCCGTCCTGATCTCTTTCAGCCGCTGGATCGTCCGCCGAAACTCCCGCAACAACCCATCCAGATCTTGAGGCGGAGTCTCTCCCTCGATTCGCCGTCGCAGCCGGTCGGCTTTGAACTCCTCTGCCTCCACCTCCTCCGCTAACTCCCGGAGAAGCCGGCGCCAGGGCTCCTCCTGGGCCTTCACTCTGGCCGCGACGTTATCCGACAGCTCGTCCAGAAACTTACCCAGCTCGGACGCCGGGGGACCCGGGTCCCTTGGTTCAGCCCGTTCCAGAATCGCCGTCGCTTCCTCAGGGGTGACGGTCCGCTCTTTCACTTCCTGGGTCTTCAGGACGCGGTTCAACGCGGCTTGAAGCTCCGTCACCGTTTGAAAGGGGAAACGCCCAATGGCATCGGCTACGCCTGGATCCAGTATCTGTAGGCGGGCCTCGACCCACTTCTTGATGATGGCAACCCGGGTTTCATACTCGGGGGGGCCGATGTCCACCAGGAGGCCCCCTTCGAACCGGGTCCGGAGATGTGCCCCCAAACCGCCGATCTCAGCCGGTGGCCGATCGCTGGCGAGGACAACCTGCTTCCCGTCCGCGGCGAGGCTGTCTATTGTCAGGAGGAGGAGAGCCTGGACATCGGACTGGGTTGTGAGGAACTGTACGTCATCCACAAGAAGAACGTCCACCTTCCGGTACCGCGCCCGCACCTCCTCTTGATCTGGAGTGCCGGAGGCTTTCACGAACTCCCGGAGGAAATCCTCCGGAGTCTGAAATTCAACCCTCTTGTCGGGGGACACCTTCGCCACATGGTGGGCGATCGCACCGAGGATGTGCGTCTTTCCCAAGCCCGATGAAGCATAAATGAATAAGGGATTGTAGCTGACCCCCGGCCTTTCCGCGGCCCGGCGTGCAGCGGCTGAGGCGAGCCTGTTGGCCGGCCCGACCACAAAGGTCTCGAAGGTGAAGTGTGGGTCTAGCTTTGCCATTACCCGGACAGACTCCTGGCCCATTCTCCTCCCACTCCCCTGGCCCAACGCACCACCGAATCCATGTCCGGCGGCAGCGGGGCGTGGAATCTCATTTCCTCCCCCGAAATGGGATGGAGGAAGCTCAGGTCTGAAGAATGAAGCAGTTGTCGGGGCGCTCGACGCTCCAGTTCCTGTGGCCAAGCCCGGGAGGAGCCGCCCATTCCTCTCCCCCACTTGGGCCCATAAACCCTGTCTCCAACCACCGGGTGACCCAGATGAGACAGGTGGACCCGGATCTGGTGAGTCCGCCCAGTCTTGAGCGAAATATCAAGGTACTCGGCGGCCGTCCACCGCTCCCTGACCCTTATTCGGGTCAGCGCGCGACGCCCACCCTCCACCACGGCCATCCGTTTCCGGTCTTTGGGATCCCTCCCTACCGGGGCGTCCACCGTAAGGGGGGACTCCGAAAGGTGGCCCCACGCGACCGCCCGATAGATACGTCGAACTTCTCGCCTCCGGATGGCATTGGAAAGGGCGATGTGTGCCCGGTCCCCTTTCGCGACCACCAGAAGTCCCGAGGTATCCCGATCCAGACGGTGAACGATCCCGGGGCGTAGTTTTCCTCCGATCCCCGAAAGGTCATGGACCTGGTGAAGAAGAGCGTTCACCAGAGTCCCGTTCGGATGGCCCGGAGCCGGATGAACAACCAGACCGGCCGGCTTGTTCACTACCAGGAAATGCTCGTCCTCGAACACGATGTCCAAGGGGATTTCCTGGGCTTCGGCCTCCAGGGGTTCCGGAGGGGGCACTTCAACCAGGACCACCTGCCCTTCCGAAACGACCTCGGATTTCTTGGTTTCCCGGTTCTCAACCTGCACGAAACCCATCCCGATCAAACCCACACACCGGGAACGGGAAAAGCCGAGGCGCCTGGCCAGGAACCGATCCAACCGCTCCCCTTCGCCCTCTCCCACGACCAACCGGTGAAGCTCGCTGCCCCGTGACGTCGTAGCCGTCCTCCTTGAGTTCCCGGCCTCCCTCAGAAGGCTAGGGTTTCCGCGTCCAATCACTCCTCCATGCGGGAAAGGGCGATGCGGGCCGGATGCCCATCCAGCTCCACTTCCCGGATGGCACCGAACTCTCCACCACCTTCCACCTCACCGATCTGGTATTCCCGGGCCAGGGTCTCTCCGACGATGAAGTCCCGGAAGGCCTCCGCCGCCGCCCTCACACCCTCCCCGCCGAACACACCCAGGGCAATCCGGTCGGTGATGTCGAGGCCTGAGTCCTTCCGAAACCGTTGGATCCGATTGACCAGTTCCCGGGCCAATCCTTCTTGAAGGAGATCTTGATCCAGCGTCGGGTCCAGGGCCGCAGTGAAGCTGCCATCGGTCTGGACCACCAGGCCTTCCCTGGCTTCCTCAATGACGTCCAACTCACCTTCCTCAACCGTGAAGAGCTCACCACCCACTTCCATCTCCACTCTTTCCCCCCTACGGTAGGCAGAAAGGACGGCGTCCGAGAGGGAGCGAATGGCGGTCGCAGCCTCCTCGGTTCGCCCCTGGAACCGAGGACCCAGGATTCTGAAGTTGGGCTTTCCCACCAGCCCCACGAGACCTTCGGCAGAGCCCAGGAATGCCACCTCCTTCACGTTCAGCTCATCCTTCAAAAGTGCCAGAAGCTCCCCGTCCAGAGTCAGTCCACCCGGAGTAACGGCATACATATTCCCCAGAGGCTGTCGCACACGAATCTTGACCTCTTCCCTGGCCGCCCTCCCCAAAGAAACCAGGCCCCGAACCGCGTCCATCCCCTCCTCCAGCTCCCGGTCTACCAGCTTGGGCGTGGGCACCGGGAAGGTCGCCAGATGGACACTCTCCTTCGTCAGGGCTCGGTGAATCCAGTCTGCTGCGAAGGGAGTCACCGGGGCTACGATCCTGGACAGGTCGACCAGAATCTCCCAGAGGGTCCGGAAGGCAGCCCTGGAATCATCGGATTCTCCACTTCCCCAGAACCGGCCTCTGGAGCGCCTCACATACCAATTCGACAAATCTTCGTTCAGGAACTCTCCCACCGCCCGGTAGGCCCGGGTTACCTGGTAGACCCCAAGTTCCTCCTCGACCTCCGACAACAACGAAGAGAAACGGGAGAGGATCCAGCGATCGATAAGGGGGCGGGACTCGGGATCCGGATCGGCATCGGACGGAGTCCACCCCTCCGCCGAACCGTAGAGTGAAAAAAACCGGTATGTGTTGAAGAGCGTATCGAAGAATTTCCGGGAGGATTCCCGGACCCCTTCCGAATCATAACGTTTCGATGCACCCGGTTGGCTCACCGTCACCAGGTACCAACGCACAGCGTCAGCGCCGTGCTCCCCCACAGCGTCCCAGGGATCTACCGCATTCCCCCGGGACTTGGACATTTTCTGCCCCGCCTCGTCCAGGATATGGCCGTTCACCATGGCAGCCCTGAATGGCGTTCCCCTCCCCAACATCGTGGAGATGGCCAGGAGGGAGTAGAACCAGCCCCGGGTCTGGTCTATCGCCTCACATATGAAGTCCGCCGGGAAGTGTTTCTCAAACTCTTCGGAGTTCTCGAAGGGATAGTGCCATTGGGCGAAGGGCATGGCTCCGGAGTCGAACCAGACATCCACCACCCCAGGGGTTCGCCGCATCGTCCCGTCGCAGGATGGGCAGGGAATCGTGATCTCGTCGATGAATGGACGGTGCGGGTCGAAGCCCTCCGGCAGCCCCCCGGCGAGTTCTCCCAGCTCATCGAGGCCGCCCACCCAAACCACATGCCCCTCCTCTTCCTCACAAACCCAGGCCGGAAGGGGGGTGCCCCAGTAACGATCCCGGGACAGGGCCCAGTCCACGTTGTTTTCCAGCCACTCCCCAAAGCGCTTCTCTCCGACCTCCGGGGGGAGCCACCGGATCTCCCGGTTCTCCTTCAGCATCTCTCCCTTCAACGACGACGTGGCCGCGAACCAGGAGTCCCGAGCCATGTAGATGAGGGGCGACTCACAACGCCAGCAGTGGGGATAGGAGTGGACCGTCGTCGTGCTGGAAAGGAGGTTTCCCCGCTTCCTCAGCTCCTCGATGAGTAGAGGATCGGCATCCTTCACGAACAGGCCGCCTACCACCGGAATGTCCTCTAGGAACCGGCCCCGGTCATCCACCGGCCGAAGCATGGCCAACTGATGCCGCTGTCCAGCGGTGTAGTCGTCGGAGCCGAACGCCGGGGCCATGTGGACGATCCCGGTGCCCTCCTCGGCGCTTACGAAATCCTCCAGGACCACGGACCAACTGTTGCCGGCTTCCTCGGGAGCCGGAACCAGATCCAGAGGTCTCCGGTACCGCCGCCCCGCCAGCTCATCCGCCGAGTACCGCCGCAAGAGTTCCACACCCTCCCCAAGGACCTTCTCGGCCAACGCCTCGGCCAGGATCACTCTTCGACCGCCGGCGGCGGCCTCCACATAGCGGAGATCGGGGTGGATGGCCAACCCCGTGTTGGAGGGGACGGTCCAGGGGGTCGTCGTCCATACCAGGAAAGCCCTTCCCTCGGAATCCAGCCCTCCGTTCTCCTCCAGGAGGGGACAGAGGAAGAAGAGGGACGCGTCCTCTATGTCCTTGTACCCCTGGGCCACCTCGTGGGACGAGAGGGCCGTTCCGCACCGGGGACAATAGGGAACGCTCTTGTAGCCTCTATACAGGAGCCCCCTGCTCGCCAGCTCCTTCAGGATCCACCAAACCGACTCGATGTACTCGGTGTGGTACGTGACGTAGGGTCGGGAGTAATCGAGCCAATATCCGATGCGTTCGGAGAGCTTCTCCCAGTCCTCCTTGTACGTGAAAACCGACTCACGGCAGACCTCATTGAAGCGTTCGATGCCCAGTTTTTCGATCTCGGGCTTCCCGCTGATCCCGAGCTTTCGCTCGGCTTCGATCTCTACGGGAAGGCCGTGTGTGTCCCAGCCCGCAATCCGAGTGACACTCCGGCCCTTCATGGTTTGGTGCCGGCAGACCAGATCTTTCAAGGTCCTGCTGATGATATGATGAAGGCCTGGTTTGCCATTGGCCGTGGGAGGGCCCTCGTAGAAAACAAAGGGCTTCCCATGAGCCGTAGCCTCGAGGGTTTTTCGGAAGAGATCTTCCTCCCGCCAGGTATCGAGAAGTCCCTCCTCGAGGCGGAGAAGACTCTCAGGCAGCTCCGGATAGCGCATAAACGACAATGGTTTCAGGGTCTGGTAAGGCAGGCGAGCCACTACCCCACCCACCAGGGTGGAAAGGCTCGGTTCGGCTCGCTTGGCCGTCTCGATGATGGTGGCCAGGTCAGTAGGCTCCAAGGCGTCCGGCTGACAGGCATCCGTGATGATGGCGACCCCCATCACCCGCATGCCCATGTGGCGAGCCACGATGACCTCAGGGACCGTGGACATTCCCACGACATCCGCCCCCAGGGCCCGGAGCATCCGGTATTC
>JBDRDQ010000270.1:0-8292 GCA_043820695.1 Gemmatimonadota bacterium
TCCAGCATCTCCAGGTACCCGGGGGTCACAGCGTTGAATCCGACCGAGGCGGGTTCCTCATTCCCCAACTCCAGGAGGGCCGTAGCGAAATCCTCCATGAAGACATGGGCCTCCGCTGTCCGGCCCAGGGCCACGGATTCCACCTCCGGGTGGGCATCGATTCTGGCTGCCAAGGCCAGGAAGTGGTCTCGGAGCTGCTCCGGACCAAGCTCCTCCTCAGGGGGCTCCTTCCACATCACTGCAACGTCATCCCCGTTCAGGCCTACATCGTAGGTGGCGGACGCCTGCACACTCCGCATGGCCAGGCCCGCAGCAACGACGAGGGTAGTGGCCGCCGCGACCTGCCCGACCACCAGGAAATTCCGGAGGGTGACCCTTCGCCTTCTCCTTCCCCGACTTTGCCTGGGACCCTTCTTCAAGGCGGGGGTGAGGTCCGCTTTGGAACCCTGAAGAGCGGGGCCGATTCCCGCCAGAACGCTGGCTCCCAAGGAGAGAGCGAGCGTGAAGAGAACCACACGGCCATCCGGGCTGAAATCGAACCGCAGGGGCACGTCGACAGGAAGAGGAATGGCCTGAAGATACCCGATGGAGAAGTAGGTCAAATACAACCCAAGGCCTCCACCCAGGAATGCCAGGAGAAGGCTCTCGGAGAGAAGCATTCTCAAAAGCCGGCCTCGTCCGGCCCCGAGGGAGGTTCGGATGGCCATCTCATGAGCCCTGCGGTGAGCCCGGGCTAGAAGGAGGCTGGCCACGTTCGAACAGGCCAGAGCCAGGATCAACAGGGCCCCGGCAAGGAAAAGGCCGGCAGTCCCCATCAGGGCGATGCGACCGTCAGGAGGTAGTCGGGACCCTGCCTCGGATACCGCGGTGAAAATATTCCCTCCACCCCTACTATCCTCCCAGACCTCTCCGTACTCCGCATGGAGGCGTTCGGCCAAAACGGCGAGTTCGGCCTGGGCTTCCTCCAGGGTCCTCCCAGGCTTCAGGCGTCCCACCATGTGGAATTGTCGGACGTTTCTGTCGGCTAGGCTGGCGGGGGTGGCCCGATAGGTGCCCCCGGGGATGCCCAGGGGAAGCCACCCGTCTACGTCCATCTGGACGAACCGACCCATCAGCCCTTCGGGAGCGACTCCGATGACAGTGAACGGTTGGCCGTCCAGTTGGATGGTGGTGCCAAGCACGCCCCGGTCCCCCCCGAACCGCTCCTGCCAGGCTCGATGGCTCAGAACGAAGAGGCGCTCGGCATTGCCGATCCCGGTCTCCTGGGGAAGGAACGCCCGGCCCAGAGCGGGATTGGCTCCCAGGAGCTGGAAGTAGTTGCCGGTGACCATCTCCACGATGATCCGGTCCCGGTCCGTAGGGTCGCCGATGGCCACAACCCCGACCCGGTGAGCCGAAAGGTCCTCCAGGGCGCCCATCTCTGCCCGGATGTCCTGGTAGTCCGAGAAGGACGCCTCGCCGTACGGCCTTCCATCTTCTCCGGAATAGACGGCGATGATGGACTCCGGGTCCCGGATCGGCCCGGGATCGCCGAAGACCAGTGCATTCGCCATCGAAAACACGGTGGCGGAAACGGCGATCCCCAGACCCAGCGAAAGGACCGTCACAAAGACGAGACCAGGTGATTTCCGAAGGCTCCTGACGGAGAAACGAAGATCCCGAATCAGATCCTCCACGGGCCTCACTCCCCTCTCCTCCCTCGTCTTCTCCTCGAATCGATCCACGCCACCGAAAGAGATCATGGCCTGCCGATGGGCCTCCCTCGGCGTCATCCCCGCCCGGAGGTTCTTCTCCCTCTCCATCTCCAGGTGGAAGCTGAGCTCTTCTTCCATCTCGGCGTCCAGGCGCCCCTTGGAGATCAGAGCCCGGAAACGCTCGACCATCCCCCGAAACCAGGTCATGTGCCGAACGCGGCCTCCAGGATTCGCTCCACAGCAGCCGAGGAACGGGCCCAGGCCTGCCTCTCCTCTCCGAGTTGCCTCTCGCCTTCGGCGGTGAGGGCGTAGTAGCGGGCACGCCGGTTGTTCTCCGTCACCCGCCAGCGGGAGGTGATCCACCCTTTCCGTTTCATGCGCTGAAGGGCCGGGTAGAGGGAGCCTTGGTTCACAAGGAAGACCTCCCCGGACCACTGCTGGATCCGCTCGCTGATGCCCCATCCGTGCATGGGCTCCAGCGAAAGGACCTTCAGGATGAGCAACTCCAGCGTACCCTGAAGCAGGTCGGAACGGGACTTGGGCATGAAGAGCTCCTGTTGGACATCTACAGTAGACCGACGACCATAGTCTAGAGACACTTCTCTAGATCGTCAACAGAAACGACGAAGGAAGGTGGTGGGAGGTTTCAAACGCCACGTAATGGGGGAGTGCCGGCAGCCTCATCCGGGCGGCCCTGAAGGTGCGAAGAGACCGGAGGCGCGGTAGCTTCCTTGCTCTAAACCTATGCCCAAAGCCCAACGCGTCCCCTCTCGGACGATGTCACAAGGAGTTCAACGCGTGGTGACCCACGAGCCCCATAAAATCAAGACCGTACGCCTCCTCTCCTTCCCTTCCCTCCAGGAGCGGAAGAAGAAGCTGGCGGAAGTCCAATTCAACACCTTTCACCTCACCCCCTCCCAGGTGACCTTCGACATGTGCTCCTACGGCACCGGCGCCATGAGTCAGGAGCAACTTTCGGGTCAATTCATCGGGGATGAAGCCTACGCGGGCTCCCGGAACTTCGAGGGGCTCCAAGCTGCGGTGGCGAAGATCTTCGGGCATACGTACTTGTGCCCGACCCACAATATCCTGGGATCGGTGAAGCTGGTGGTAGCGACCATGGTTCCGGTCGGGTCCTCCGTTCCCACCAACTCCCGAGGCACGACGGACCTCCTGGCGCCGCGGGACATCGAAGGGCCGTACGTTCGGGATGAGGACGAGACCGTCTTCACCGGGAACGCTGCTCTTGCCACGGTCCGGAAGGTTCTGGAGGGAGGTCACGTTCCGATCCTCCTGATTCAGGCCTTCGCCGACGGCCAGCATCCCTTCTCCCTGGAGAATCTCCGGGGGCTCCGGGCCATGGCGGACCAATACGGTGTGCGCCTCATCGTGGACGGGTCCCGGGTAGCGAAGAACGCCTGGTACATCCAGAAGCACGAGCGAGGGCAAGCTGACCGCTCCATCGCCGAGATCGTGAAGCAAATCGCCAAAACAGCCCACATATTCCTCTTCGACGGCGGGCGGGACGCCAAGACCAACACCGGGGGCCTCATCACCACCGACAATCCGGGCGACTACGAAAAGTTCATGAACGAGGTGGTGGTGTTCGAAGGGCTTCACACTTACGGGGGGATGGCGGGCCGAACCATGGAGATCCTGGCCCGGGGAATCGTGGAGATGGTGGACGAGGCTGAGGTGCACTGGGTGATGAGCCAAAACGAGCGGTTCACTCAACGCTTGAGGGACGGCGGAGTGCCGTTGGAGAGAGGATGCGACGGCGCCTACCTCATGGCCGACGCATTCCTTCCCCACCTGCAGGAGAATCAACAAGACACCTTGGCGGCAGCCATCTACCTCATGTCCGGGGTCCGGACCGTGGCTGGGGGATTGGTCGGAAAAGACGCTCTGCTTCCGGTCCAGGTTCCACGCCTTTGCCTGACCAACGAGCAGTTGGACCAGGTGGCGGACGCCATCATCCAGCTCCATTCCCAGGCCGATCGGATCAACGCCGTTCAGACCCTTTCCAAAGGCGAGTGGAAAGACCAGATGGCGTACCACTGGCTCTTTCCTGATCTCGAGCTCTACTCCTTCGACACATCCCCCTTCCAGATCCACACCATTGAGAAGGTCGGAGTCCTCACCCGGGAAGACCGGGAAAGGGCGATGCGGGGGGCGGGCTACAACACCTTCCTCCTTCGCTCCGCTGACGTGGCGATCGATCTCCTTACGGACTCTGGAACCACGGCCATGAGTACCGACCAGTGGGCCGCCTATGAGGGGGCCCGGGCCAGCGCCGTGACCAGCGACGAGTACTTCGACTTCGTACAAGCCCTCCAGGAGAGCTTCGGGTACGAGTACATCATCCCAACGCATCAGGGACGGGCGGCGGAGCATATCCTCAGCCAAACCCGGATACAGCCGGGGCAACTTGTCCCGGGAAACATGTACTTCACTACCACGAAGCTGCACCAGGAGATGGCCGGCGGGGTCTTCGCCGATGTCATCGTGGACGAAGCGCATGATCCGCAGAGTGACTTCCCGTGGAAGGGAAACATCGACGTTTCCAAGCTGGACGCTCTGGTCCAGGAGCACGGAGCCGAGGGGATCGCCTACGTCTCCTTCGAGCACTCCGTGAACCTGGCCGGGGGCCAGCCCGCATCCATGGACAACATGAAGGAGGTCTACGAATACTGCTCCGCGCGCAGCATCCCGGTGTTCTTCGACTCCACCCGGACCGTGGAAAACGCCTACATGATCCAGTGGAAGGATCCCCGTTACGCCGATACGCCGGTGAAGGACATCGTCCGGGAGATGATGCTCTACGGCGATGGGTGCACGGTGAGCGGGAAGAAGGACTTCCTCATCAACATCGGGGGGTGTCTGGCTTTCCGGGACAATGGGGAGTGGGCCAATGACGCCGAGGAAATGCTCAGGGTCTACGAGGGGACCGCAGTGGACGGGGGACTGGCCGCAGCGGACCTGGCGGCCATGGCCCGAGGCGTGGAGGAAATGACCGACGATCGCCACATCCGGGCTCGGGTTCAGCAGACCCAGGAGTTGGGCAAAATCCTCCTGGACGCCGGCATCCCCATCGTCATGCCCCCGGGTACCCATGCCATCTTCGTGGACGCCAAGAGATTCCTGCCCCACCTGGATCAGGACGAATTCCCGGCGCAACGCCTGGCGGCTGAGATCTATATCGAGTCCGGTGTGAGGACCATGGAGCGGGGGAATGTATCGAAGGGCCGGAATCCCGAGACGGGGGAGAACTACCGACCGGCTCTGGAGTTGGTCCGCCTCACCATTCCACGCCGGGCCTATACCAACGACCACATGAAGGCGGTGGCCGACGCCGTTATTCGGGTTTGGGCGCGGCGGGATTCCGTGAAGGGCCTAAAATTTGTTTACGAACCCGAGAAGCTGCGCTTCTTCCAGGGACGTTTCGAATCAAAATAGTCCGATCATGCCATCACCCCATTCGGAGAAAACTACGATGTCCTTTCGACCTCACGCCCTCCTAGGAAGAGGCCTTTCCCTGGTCTTCCTGTCGTTACTGCTCTTTCCCGCCCTGTCCAGCGCCCAGGAGCGGATTCACTCCACCGCCCCTGAGCTTCGGCTGCAGATGTACGAGGCGCACGTCGCCATGGCTGAGGCGAGTCCCTTCAAGAGCCTTCCGTGGCAGCTCGTCGGCCCCACGAACATAAGCGGCCGTATGACCGACATTGCCGTGGTCACGCCGAAGGGGGAGAGCTACACCATTTACGTGGCGGGGGCTTCAGGCGGGGTATGGCGTACCCGGAACGAGGGCGTCACCTGGGAGCCGGTCTTCGAGCAGGCGGCCTCGACTTCCATCGGGGACGTGACGGCGGCACCTTCCAACCAGGACATCATCTGGGTGGGCTCCGGGGAAGCCAACATCTTCCGAAGCTCCATGGCAGGCACCGGAGTGTACAAGTCGCTGGATGGGGGAGAGAGCTGGACCCACATGGGGTTGGAGGGGACACACACCATTCCTCGAATCATCGTCCACCCCCAAGATCCGAGCATCGTCTATGTGGCAGCCTCCGGACACGAGTGGACCCACGACGAATACCGCGGCCTCTACAAGAGCACGGACGGCGGGGCGACCTGGCGACGAGTCCTTTTCCTTACCGACCAGACCGGGGTCATCGACCTCGTCATGCATCCCACGGATCCCAATACCTTGTACGCCGCCACCTGGCAGCGAATCCGGGAACGATGGAACGATCCCCGAAACGAGCCCGCCTACGGCGGAAGCGGCATCTACAAGAGCACCGACGGGGGGGAGAGCTGGAGTCAGGTCAACGACGGCCTGCCCGAGCCCCGGTTCAGAGGGCGGATCGGGCTCGACATCGCCCGCTCCAACCCCGAGGTGGTGTACGCCTTGGTGGACAACTACGAAACCGCCAGCGACGCTCCGGAGGGGGCCACCGATGCCTACGGCCGGCCCCGAGGCCCCACTATCAAGGGTGCCACCGTGTTCCGGTCCGACAACGGCGGTGGGAGCTGGCAACAGACAAGCGAAGAGAACCAAACCATGGCAGGGATGTCCGGAACCTATGGCTGGGTCTTCGGGCAGATGCGGGTGGACCCGAACAACGAAGACAGGATCTATGTCATGGGGCTAGGGTTGAACGTGTCCGAGGACCGGGGCAAGACCTTCCGGTCACTGAGAGGGATGCACGGAGACCACCACGGTCTCTGGATCGATCCGACCAACTCCGACTACCTGGTGAATGTGAACGACGGCGGGGTTGCCATTTCCTACGACGGGGGGGAGAACTGGCGGACCTTCTACGACAACCTCCCCCTGGTCCAGTTCTTCAACATTGCCTACGACATGGGTGATCCCTTCCGGGTCTACGGCTCCGTTCAGGATCACGGGAGCTACCGCGGGGTGGTGGATCTCTCACGGGGAAGAAACAACATTCCCGCCGTTGAATTCGAGAGTGCTCCGGGGGGCGAGGGGAGCAGCCACGCCATCGATCCCACCGATCCCAATACCGTCTACTCGGCCGGGTTTTACGGGACGATCCAGCGGTCGAACATGGCCACTGGTGAGACGGTAGGAGTCGTGCCCGAACCCGAGCCCGGTGAGGTGGCGTTCCGGGGCCAGTGGGTTGCTCCTTTCATCATCTCCTCCCATAACCCCCGCATCCTCTACCATGGGATGAACTTCCTCTTCCGGTCCATGAATCGGGGGGAAAGCTGGGACCGGATAAGCCCGGATCTCACCTACAACGATCCGGACAAGTACGGGGACATTCCCTATCAAACGATCTTCTCCATCGCCGAGTCCCCCTTCAAGTTCGGCCTCATCTACGTCGGTACGGATGACGGTCGGATATGGCGCACCGATGACAGCGGCGGGAACTGGAGGGAGATCAACCGGGGCCTGCCCTATCAGAAGTGGATTGCAGAGTTGGTGGCCTCCAAATACGACGAAGGCACCGTCTACCTGGCCCAGAATGGAAAGCGGGACGACGACTTCACACCCTATCTCTGGAAGTCCACCGACTACGGAGAGAGTTGGTCGAGCATCGTGGCCAACATCCCCTCCGGCCCCGTGAACGTCATCAAAGAGGATCCGGAAAACCCCGAGGTTCTTTATGTGGGAACGGATCTGGGCGTCTACGTGACGATGAACGGTGGCGGACAGTGGCATGCCCTCCCCGGGGGGAATGTCCCCTCCTCCTTCTTCCAGGATCTGGTCATCCACCCGGAAGAGGACATCATGGTTGCGGCCACCCACGGACGGGGTGTGTACGCCCTGGACGTCCGGCCCATCCAGGCCATGACGCCCGCACTGATGGGGGAACCGGTTCATGTTTTCGAGCTGGGAGCGGTTCAGTTGCCTCAGGGATTCCGGGGAGCCGGTGGGACCGCCAGCATCCAGTACTGGGTGGGTCAGCCGGGTCTTCAGGCTCTCATCCAGGTTCGGGACGGTGACGGGAACCTGGTCCGGGAGATCTCCGGTCCCGCGGAAGCGGGGCTCCAGGCTGTTGAGTGGGATCTTTCCCGGGAGGGAGCCCAGCCCGCAGGGCCCGGGGGCATGGCCCGGGTGGCCCGGGTAGCACCAGGCACCTATTCGGTTATGGTCACCGTGGGCAACGCCTCGGCAGAGGGTGAGTTGGTGGTGGGCCGGTAGGCCTACATCCGGGGGAAGACCCTCCCTTACCGTCCTTCCCCCAGCAGCCGAGTCGGTAGCGCCACCGGGGTCATGAGCTTGTAGATGGGGACCACCGGGGGTCCCTGTGGAGCCCTCACCTGCCCGCCGAAACCGCCTCCCGGGGGGCCGCCCGGCGGAGGACCGCCGGCAGGAGGAGTCCGTTGGGGCGGGTCATCCGGATCGACCGAAGGCCGCTCCCCTTCCCCTTCCACAGCCCCTTCCACACCCGGGCGAGGAATCCATGCATCCATGGTATTCCAGTAGACGACGTTGTCCGGTGTCTCCGGTTCCAGCATGTGGGCTACCAAACGTCCGAGGAATTGGGCCGTGGGTACCACGTACGTCCCCTTCGGGAAGCTCTGTTCGAGGGTCACGACCTCCCCCACTTCCACCCGGGTGGCGGCGGCG
>JBDRDQ010000271.1:0-2444 GCA_043820695.1 Gemmatimonadota bacterium
GACTACCAGATTCAGAAGGCCTTCGAGCTCAGGGAGGGGAAAGAGGAGGGCGGTCCAGCGAAGGCCGACGCCCTTATCCCCACCATCAACGAAAGATGTGTCTCCTGCGGGCTGTGCGTGGCCAACTGCCCCACCGGCGCCCTCCAGGAAAAGATGGAGGGCAAACCCGGGCCCTTCCAGCTGAAAAAGGTCCGGACCACCTGCGCCTACTGCGGGGTGGGGTGCCAGATCTACCTCGGGGTGGCCGGAAAGGAAGTGGTCCGGGTGGAGGGCGTTCCGGGGAGCCCCCCGAACTACGGGCACCTGTGCGTGAAGGGGAGGTTCGGCTACCATTTTATCCACCATCCGGATCGACTGCGCAGTCCCCTGATCCGGGAAAACGGAAAGTTCCGGGAGGCTTCCTGGGACGAGGCCCTGGGCCTGGTGGCCGGCCGGCTGGGCTCTCTGCGCGACCAGTACGGGCCCCAGGCCCTGGCCGCTTTCGCCTCCGCCCGGATCACCAACGAGGAGAATTACCTCCTGCAGAAATTCGCCCGGGCGGTGCTCAAGACGAACAACGTCGATCACTGTGCCCGCCTCTGACACTCCTCCACGGTGGCTGGTCTGGCCGCCTCTTTCGGCAGTGGAGCGATGACCAATTCCATCGGGGACATTGAAGGGGCAGAGGTGATCCTGGTCACCGGTTCCAACCCCACGGAGAACCACCCGGTCCTGGGGGCGGCGGTCAAACGGGCGGTGGCCCACCGTGGTGCCAAGCTGATCGTGGTCGACCCCCGGAGGATCGAACTGGTGGATCACGCCGCCCTCTGGCTTTCTCCCAAACCGGGAACGGACCTGGCCTGGATCAACGGCCTGATGCACGTGATGGTCAAGGAAGGCCTGGTGAAGGATGCCTACGTGGAGGAGCGGACCGAGGGCTTTGAGGAGCTGAAGGCCTCGCTGGAGTCCTACACCCCGGCCCAGGTCTCCGGGATCACCGGAGTGCCCGCGGAGAAGATCGTGGAAGCGGGCCGCCTCTACGGGAAAGCCAAGGCCGGATCCATTCTCTACGCCATGGGGATCACCCAGCACAGCAACGGAACCGACGCGGTGAAAGCCCTGGCCAACCTTTCCATGCTCTGCGGCCACCTGGGCATTCCCCACGCCGGCCTTAACCCCCTGCGGGGGCAGAACAACGTCCAGGGAGCCTGCGACATGGGCGGACTGCCCAACGTGTTCCCCGGCTACCAGGCGGTCACCGACGGCTCGGTCCGGATGAAATTCGAAAGTGCCTGGGCGGTGAGTGGGCTGCCGGACAAGCCGGGGCTGACCGTGATGGAGGTCATGGAGGGCGCCCTGGAGAAAAAGGTCCGCGGCCTCTACCTGGTGGGGGAGGACCCGGCCCTCTCCGATCCCGACTCCAACCACGCGGTGGAAGCCCTCAAGAGCTTGGACTTCCTGGTCGTCCAGGATCTTTTCCTCCCCGAGACCGCCAAATATGCCCACGTGGTCCTTCCCGGCGCATCCTTTGCCGAGAAGGAGGGCACCTTTGTCAACACGGAGCGTAGAGTGCAGCGGGTGCGCCAGGCCGTGCCCCCCCTCGAAGGGGTCAAGGCGGATTGGGAGATCTTCTCCGAGATCTCGACCCGCATGGGGTATTCCATGAAATACACCCGGCCGGAGGAGATTTTCAACGAGATCCGCCTTCTCACCCCCTCCTTCGCGGGGATCTCCTATGAACGCCTAGAAAAGGAAGGCGTGCAGTGGCCCTGCCCGACATTCGACCACCCCGGAACCCCCTACCTACACAAGGAGCGCTTTACCCGGGGACGTGGGAAATTCCACGTGGTGCATCACGCCGGCCCTGCGGAGACACCCGACGGGCAGTACCCCCTGGTCCTCACCACGGGGAGGATCCTCTACCAGTACCACACCTCCAGTATGACCGGGAAGACCAAGGGGCTGGTCCAGCTGGCCCCCGAATGCCTGGTGGAAGTGTCGCCGGCGGACGCTGGGGAACTGGGAATCGAGGACGGAAGCCCCATCCGGGTCGTGTCCCGGCGGGGGGAGATCCGGGCCAAGGCAAAGGTCACTGCCCGCTCGCCGAAGGGCTGCATCTTCATCCCCTTCCACTTCGCCGAGGCGGTGGTCAACCGTCTGACCCACGCGGCTCTGGACCCTGTTGCCAAGATCCCGGAGTTAAAAGTCTGCGCGGTCCGGGTGGAGAAGGTAAAATAAAGGGAGGGGGAAGGGGAGAGTAAGAGGAGAGTAAGATGGGCAGGGCCGCTCGGCCTTGCCCTTTTTTTATTGTTTCGGGTTCTTCCGGAATTTACTGCTGGCGAGCCCTTTCCTCCCTATGAAGAATGAAATTATTTCAATTGTTGTATGAAAACGAGGTTGAATATGTCTGAGCAGAGACCTTCCTTGATATTCTTAAGAATGAAGTCACCGGAATAAACAATAGT
>JBDRDQ010000272.1:0-2358 GCA_043820695.1 Gemmatimonadota bacterium
CCAGTTGGTGAAAAACCAACGCTGGGATTTGGTGGTCACGGACTTCAATCTTCCGGGGCGAGACGGTATCGAAGTCATCCTGGCCTGCAAGGCTCATCAACCCGAAACACCGATCATCTCGACCTCCGCCTATTCGGCATCGGTATATCGGGACGGGGCCCTTAGAGGTGGCGCCAGCGAGGTTCTGGCGAAACCTATCAATCCGGAAGAGCTCATCCGCACCGCGCTGGGCCTGCTGGAGCTGAAGAGCAGTGCCGACGTGGAGCCCAAAGTGATTCTGGCCGTCGGGGCCTTTTCGGGCGATGTGGAGGCGGGGTGCGGCGGAACCCTCATGAAGCATGCCCTTTGCGGAGATCGGATTCAGGTCTTGGTTCTCTCCCTGGGAGCCAAAGGGTCTGAACGGGAGGAACGAGCGGCTGCGACTCGAAAGGCGTGCAGGGTGATGGGCGCGGAACTCCAGCTGCCTCCGGATGACGCGCCGGAATTGCCAGACCTGGACACCGTCTTGATTCGGATCAAAGACGCTGTCCACAATCTGGCGCCGAAGATAGTCTTCGCCCCGTCGGCAAACGATGTTCGGGATAGCCGCCGACACGCGCATACGGCGGCCGACATCGCCGCTACCGGGTCCAGCAGTCTCCTTTGCTACCAGGCCGCTACCACCACTCTCGAGTTCCGGCCCACCCTTTTCGAGGACATCTCGGATTTTCTGGACCAAAAGATGGCCGCGCTCTCTCATCTCCAGGCGGAGGTTCAGGATCGTCCTCATCTCGATCCGGGTCTTGCCAGAGCGGCAGCCCGGTATTGGGGGCGGTTCTTGGGATACAGGGAGGTGGAACCTTTCGAGGTGATCCGTCACAACCTCTGAAACAAGAACCTTCTCCCGGCCCCAGGGCATCCGTTAGAATACCCGAACCAATTCCAGACAGAATTCCCATTAGGAGGCCGGTGTGGCCACTCCATTACATCTGGAGTTTGAACGAGACATTGTCGAGCTCCAAAAACAAATTGCCGGGCTCCTGAGGACTGCGGAGGAGAAGGGCATAGATGTGTCCCATGAAGTCCGGGTCCTGGGGCGAAAGCTGGAGGTCCTGAGGGAGGAGATCTTCCAGAACCTTACCCCCCTCGAACAGGTTCAGGTAGCCCGACATCCCAAGAGGCCGTACACGCTGGACTACGTATCCCGGGTTTTCACGGACTGGATCGAGCTCTGCGGGGATCGAGCCTACCGGGATGATGGGGCGGTGGTAGGCGGGTGGGCACGGCTGAACGGGGACTCCGTCATGGTTGTCGGCCACCAAAAAGGCCGCGACATGAAGGAGAACCTCTGGCGGAACTTCGGCTCCCCTCACCCGGAGGGGTACCGCAAGGCCCTTCGCCTGATGATGCTGGCCGAGAAATTCCACCGGCCCGTCATCACCTTCATCGACACCCCTGGGGCCTATCCCGGCGTTGGTGCGGAGGAGCGGGGGCAGGCTGAAGCCATAGCCCGGAACCTCCGGGAGATGGCCCGCCTCAGAGTGCCCATCATCTCCCTGGTAATAGGGGAGGGGGGATCGGGAGGAGCGCTTGCCTTGGGGGTAACGAATCGAATCCTCATGATGGAACATTCCATCTACTCGGTTATCTCACCCGAGGGATGCGCAGCCATTCTCTGGCGAACCGCTGACGAACGGGAGAAAGCGGCTCGTGCCCTGAAGCTCACCTCCTATGACCTCTTCCAGAGGGGCATCGCGGACGAGGTCATCCCGGAGCCCCCGGGAGGAGCGCATGCCGACTGGGATGCCGCGGCCCGGGAGGTCAAGGGCGTGCTCCTGAAACACTTTGAAGAGTTGAAGGGGCTCGACCCGGAGGCCCTCATCCGGGACCGACAGGCCAAGTTCGAAGCCATCGGCGAGTGGGAGGGGAAGGCCTAGAAGCCAGGCCGGGCTCCCCATGGCCCGTCCGGCTTTGGAACCGCGCAATGGCCAGCTTCGTCGAGATACGGTTCAAAGGTACCCGACGGGACTACTACGCCAACCGTGGGCTGGACGTCCACCCCGGCGCTCATGTCCTGGTGGAGGCCGACCGGGGAGAGGACCTGGGCGAGGTCACCGCCCTGGGAAGCATCGCCGAACGAAAGTGCTCCGTGTCCTCGGGAGGATACGCGACGCCGGCTCCGGAGAAACGAGTCCTGAGGCTTGCCGAGTCCTTTGAGGTCGACCGCCTCGCAGAGCTCCGCTTGGACGAGGAACGAGTCCGGAAAGAAACGGGAGCGCTAATAGGTCGCCACGGCCTGAAGATGAAAGTCACAGAGGCAGAGTGGCAGTTCGACCGAAAAAGGCTGATCATCTACTTCACCGCCGAACGGAGAGTGGA
>JBDRDQ010000273.1:0-2196 GCA_043820695.1 Gemmatimonadota bacterium
CTCCACGTGAAAGAGCCCCCGCTCCGAGACCCGCCCGAACCGGTCCTCGACCCTGATGAAATCCCCGACCTCGAAATTCTTCACCGCTCGAAGCATGAAGCCGGCCAGGGCATTCCCCAGAAAAGTGGTAGAGGAAAGGGCGATGGCGGCGCTGAACAGGATTCCCAGGAAGCTGAACAGCTGCCCCCGGGTGGCCTCGCTCACGGGCAAGGCCAGGAGGATCCCGACGGCGGCGAGGGCCGTAAGACCGATCATGGCCATCTGGGTCCCGAAACGGTGGGCCGAATATCCGGCTCGACCGTAGAGCTGCCAACGCGCCAGGAACAACCCGGCCAGGATCACCGCAATGGCCAGAGCCGGTGGCCAGAGCTGTTCAAAGGTTTGAAGCATGATGGTTGGTTCCTCCCTACCTACCCCAAATCCTTCACATAGATATTCCTGAAGTAGACCGGGCTCCGGTCGTCGTGATTCTGAAGACCGATGTACCCGCGGGGGGCGAAGTCCTCCACCTTCCCGCGGCCCTCCGCCTCCCAGTCCACCACCTTCTCTCCGTTCAGCTCAACCTCAAGGTGCCCACCGACGAAGGTGATCTTGAAGTGGTTCCACTCCCCCGGGGGGTTCGAGGCCAGGTGGGTGGGAGCCTCGGCGTCGTAGGCTGCGCCGGTCATGTGGATCCCGTCCCCGGCGTCGTAGATCTGGACCTCGAAGGAGTGGTAGATGTAGTCGTCGCTGCTGGGGACACCGGGCACCCTCACGAACACGCCGGAGTTGGTCTCGGCATCCGTGCACTTGAACTCCAGCTCCAGCACGAAGTCCGCGTACTCCTTCACACTGTACCAGAAGAGCCCCATGCCCCCGTGGGAAGTCAGGATTCCGGTGGCGGGATCCAGATCGAAGTAGCCGGGGCCGTAGTGGTTCCAGCCGCCCTTGTGGAACCGTCCGTTGTTGGACTTCAGGATCTGCTCGTACCCTTCTGGAATCTGTGGAAGTGCCTCCCGAGCCATCTCCCCCTCCGGTACCGCAGCAGTCATGGCTCCACCCTCCTCGAGTGCCGGCTGGTCCTCGATCGGCGCTCCGTCCGCGGCCGGCCCGCACCCGAGAGCCAAGCCAAAAAACACCATCGTCAATCGTCTCATCTCTTGCCCCTCTTCCCTTTGGAATGCGGCATCGGCCGGCCTTGGAACGCGGCCTCAGCCCCTCTTCTTCGGATTCCACTCACCCCGCGCCACCGCCGGCACGAAACTCTCCAGTCCTGGCGGAGGAAACTCGATGGTTCTTCCCTCCTCGGCACTCATGTAGGCCGTCATCAACAGCTCGGCCACGTTCACGCCGTCCGAGAAGTTTTCGGCCGGCCTCTTCCCTTTCAGGAAGCACCGAACCATGTGGCGGTTCTCGCCCACATACCCGTACTCGCTCTCCTCGTCGGCCACAACCGGCATGAGGCCTACCTCGGCGTTCTGTTTCTCCACCAGGTCCTCGCCGGCATTTCCTTGCACCTCCCGGCTGAAGAAGACCTTGGGGCCGGAATCCAGCGAGCTGAGCGACATGGAGTACTCGGGGCCCAACAGCTCCATGCTCAGTCGAAGCCCCGCACCCACGAAGCACCAGGAGGTGGTGGCCTCCACGATCTTCACGTTCCCGGCCTGGTCCCGGTACTCCACCAGGGCCCGGGCGAAGTCCTCGGAAGGCCTGTTGATATAGTCCAGGCTCCCGCCACTGCTCCGGGCCAGGATGTCGGCGTAGTGAGGTTGCTGCCACTTCAGGCAGGAGGTCTGGGCAGTGATTTTCACGGGAGTGAGGACCTCCCTGGGGTATCCAGGAGGAGTAAGGAGATGACGGGCCACCTCCACCGAGTGGCACATCATGTCGTTCAGGACCCCGCCCCCCTGCAGCGATCCCTCCCAGAACCAGGGCATGTGGGGCCCCGAGTGTTCCTCGGCGGCCCGGGCCAGGAAGGGGGCCCCGGTCAGGGCTGCGCCACGGCTCCAGAGAATGTCCTTTCCCCGGACCACGGCAGGGGAGAAGAGCTGGTTCTCCAGATACCCGTCCAGCACGCCCGCCCTCTGAATGAGCTCCAGCATCTTCCTGGCTTCCGCGGCGGTCCTGCCCAGCGGCTTTTCACACGCCACCCCCACCAGCTCACCCTTCCCCGACTCCAGGGCATGGACGATCTCCTCCATCACCTCGAGGCGGGTG
>JBDRDQ010000274.1:0-3042 GCA_043820695.1 Gemmatimonadota bacterium
GGAGCCCCCGCGGAATCCTCGAGGGAGATGATGAGGCGGGCGGGACCGACTGCAGGTGGAGTAGGGGAGATGGCCCAATCCAGGACCAGCCCAGGGTCTCCGGCTTCCATCTCCCCACGGCACCCTCCCACCGAGAGGGCAGGGAGGAGGAGAAGGGTGAGGGTAAGGAGAGAAGTCAAAGGGACGCCCAAAAGAGGGCTGGGCACTCGAGGGGGGGTCATTCGAATTCCCTCAACAGAAGGGCGAAGTCCCGGGCCATCTCCTCGGGCGTCGCCGTGACAGGGAAGGTCAACGGAATTCGTCCGGATGGATCGATGACGAAGGTCCTGGCCGTGTGGTCGACGGTGTAATCGTCACCCTCCCCGCTCCTGGCGAAAAACGCACCGAAGGCGTTCGCTACCTCACGGATGCCCTCCTCGCTTCCGGTCAACCCCAGGAAAGAGGGGTGGAATGCGCCCAGGTACTGCCCGAGGCGCTCCGGGGTGTCCCGGCCCGGATCCACCGAGATGAAGAGGAGCTGGATTCTCGTAGCCTCCTCTCCCAGCTCCTGGAAGGCCAAGCTGAGATGGGAAAGGGTGAGGGGGCATATGTCCGGGCAAAAAGTGTAGCCGAAGAAGACCGCGATAATCCTGTCCGGGAAATCAGAGGTGCTCACCGGTTCGCCACGATGGGAGGTCAGGGTGAAGCTTGGTGCCGGTAGAGGGTCGGAGAGGAAATACTGCCTGGGATCCACCTCTGGTTCGCCGCTCCCGGGGCGGAGGATCCAAAAGACCCCGGCAAGGCCGAGAATGACCCCGGTGAGGATCTGAAAAGGGCGAGCCAGAGAGTGCTTTTTCACGTCGTCCCCCGGATACCGATGGTTCTGGAGAAAAGGGCCGAACATGGCCCTCATGAAGCTAGACGATCATCTTCTGTCGGTCCACGGCACCAACGAACCGGCCCGGGGCGGGGTGGGTAGGCGAATAGCGCTCGAAAAAGGGGAGGGTTAGCTTTTTAGAAAGAGGTGCCGGTTCGCCCTTTTTGCGGATCCATTTACGATGCGGTCAGCCCCCTCAGTGAAACGCGAGGCCGGGAAACGGCCCGTACGAGTCCTCGTGGTTGAGGAGGACCCGGAAGGCTCCTCTGGGCTTGCGGACGCCATGGCCAAACTCGGTGCAGCCGGGGTGGAGCTGGAGTCGGTCCCCGACCTCAACCGAGCCCTCGAACGCCTCTCACAGGGGGGGATCGACCTGTTGCTTTTGGATCTGGACCTGCCAGACAGCGAGGACCTGGGGACCTTCGAAAGGGCTCATGCCTTCGCCCCCGACGTGCCCATCGTGGTGCTCACCGGGATGGAGGACGAGGACATGGCCCTCGACATGGTGAAGTCCGGGGCGCAGGACTACCTGGTGAAAGGTGAGGTCGGCCCGGACCTCCTTCTTCGATCCATCCGGTATGCCGTTGAGCGGCACAACCTGGCCTCGGCCCTCCGGAGCCTCTCCCTCATCGACGATCTCACGGGCCTCTATAACCGCCGGGGTTTCTCGGACCTGGGTGAACAACACCTGAAACTGGCACGACGCACCGCAAGGGCCGTGCTATTGGTTTATGTTGATGTAGATGACCTCAAGACGATCAATGACACCTTGGGCCATCTGACCGGGGACCGGGCTCTGGTCCGGGTCGCGGACATTTTGCGGGAGACCTTCCGCCAGTCCGACATCATCGCCAGGATCGGCGGTGACGAATTTGCGGTCATGGCGCTGGAGGCTTCTGAGGAGAATGAGACCCAGCTCCTTCGGCGGTTGAAAGCGAGAATTCGAGAAGTCAATCAGGAGAATGGCGAGCCCTACGATCTATCCGTTTCGATTGGCGCAGCCCGGTTCCCGGTTGAGGGAACGCCTCGCCTGACAGACCTTCTTGCCCAGGTCGATGAAGCCATGTATCAGGAGAAATGGTCCAAGAAACGGGGCATGAGAGGCAAGACCACCCCACAGGGGACAACGATCGATCCGTGACCACTAAGAAATCCACTCCGCCAGGAGGCCCGCCGCTCCCTGGGTCACCTCTCTCTCCAGGCTACGGCTCGGTTCATTGGATGGTCCGGATCGCCCGGAAAGCAGGGCTGCTGGGCGAGACCCGCTTGGAGGTTCCCCCCGACGCCGCGGCTGAGGATGCATGGCGAATCGTAGCCAGGGCCTCAGGGTTGTCCGAGTCCGTCCTCTCCGGAGTCGTCGCTGAATTTTTCAGAATGACGGTGGCGGATTTTTCCACCGCTGACCCCGACGCATTCCACATGGTGCCTGAGGAGTTCTCCAGGAAGCACCTGATCTTCCCTCTTTCCGGATCGGACCGGCAATTGGTGGTGGCGACGGCCGACCCCACCGACATCGAGGCCGAGCGGGTCATTGGCTTCACCTCAGGGCGGAAGGCCGTTTTCCAGGTGGCATCCCCCCGTGAGATCCGAGCCGCCCTGGATGACCGGTTTTCCCCCGAGAAGGCGGTAGAGGACCTCTTGGGAACGTTGGATCTCGCCAACGCCAACGAAGACGCTGTGAAGCTGGTGGAGGAGATGGGACCCGAGGCCATCAGCGAGGGTGACGTGCAAGCCACCCCCGTTGTGAAGCTCACGAGCCTCATCATCCGGGAAGGGATTCTTCAGGGCGCCAGCGACGTGCATATCGAACCGGGCCGAAGACTCGGTACCGTCCGGTACAGGGTGGATGGGGTCCTCCGGAAGCACATGGACCTCCCCATGTCGGCCCTGAACAGGGTCGTCTCCAGGGTGAAGATTCTCTCCCGCCTGGACATCACCGATCGCCTCAGGCCTCAGGACGGGAAGGCCCGGGTCCAGGTGGATAACGGGGCCTACGACCTCCGGGTTTCCACGATCCCGGCCGGCGGAGCCGAGAAGTGTGTTATCCGGATCCTCGACTCCAATACTTCCACCTCTCTGGAAGAGCTGAACGTTCCGTCCTACGAGTTGGGCCGCCTGCGCCAGCTCATGGCGTTCAGGGAGGGAATCGTGGTGGTCACGGGGCCCACCGGCTCAGGGAAAACCTC
>JBDRDQ010000275.1:0-3307 GCA_043820695.1 Gemmatimonadota bacterium
GCCGGCGGGATCCTTCTTCATTCCCACTGGCCAGGCCAGCTCCAACCTCATCAGCTACCTCTTCGAACCGGTCACCAACGACAACCTGGTGACGTGGGGTTATCTGGATAACGTCGTTCAGGTCACTCCTTCCCCGGGGGCCGAAAGGGCACAGCAAGGGGATATGGAGGAACTCATGTCCGGCATGTCGCCAGAGGAAAGGGCCCAGATGGCTGCTCGCATGGAGCGCCAAGCTCAGCAAGCCAGCCAGGGCCGACCCATCCCCATGTACCGGGTCATGAAGAAGACGGAGATTCCGGGCATCCTCGTTCAGCGTCTCGATCGGTAGGGGCCGAAAGAAAAGGGAAGAAGGAAGCGCCCCGGGGCAATGAAGCCCGGGGCGCTTTGTTGTCCGGCCCAACTTCCGATCACCCGCCCCCGCCCCAATCGATCTTCCAGAGCTCCAGCTTCTCCAGCACCGTGGCGGATGCAACCCCCCGTAGCTCCTTGGCCAACCCCTTCTCCAGTTTCCAGTTGTACTCCACCGCGGAGCAACTCTCCACGAAGATCGTCGAGAAGAAGGTAGCCGCCGCCAGATAGGAGCCGGCCTGGCTGGCGTGGTTCCAGTCGGTATCGTGGAGGAAATGGGGGCCGGGGTTCCACTCGGTGAGGACTTCATAGAAAGCCATCCCCACGGGAGCCAGGACAAGTCCAACATCATCGGACCACTCCAGTGCCTTCACCCAGACCTCGTGTCCGGCCTTCCTGGAAAGCTCCTCAAAACGCCCCGGCACATCGTTGAATTCGAGGTAGCTGCTTCCGATGAAGAGGACGGTGAGCTCGCCGGCCCTTGGTTCCCGTCGGGTATCATCGCCCAGATCCACGATGCCGCAGGCCCATGTGAAGGGCATCGGGAACAAGGGCCTGGAAAAGAACGGCCCCCTGTATCATCATGAAGAGGTATCCGTTCCTTGAGAGAAGCCCCCATGCGCACATGACTGAGCTGACTTTCCTGCGGCATGCCATTGAGTTGGCGAGAGAACACTCGTCTGCGGGCGAGGGCGGGCCGTTCGGCGCGTTGGTTGTGCGGGAGGGGAAGGTGGTGGGGCGGGGGTGGAATCGGGTAGTGGAGAATCGAGACCCAACCGCACATGCAGAGGTCCTTGCCATCAGGGATGCTGCCCGCCACCTGGGAACCCACATCCTGGACGACTGCACCATCTACTGCAGCTGCGAACCTTGCCCCATGTGCCTTGCGGCCATTTACTGGTCCCGCATTTCCCGCGTCGTCTTTGCCGGCGGGGGAGAGGACGCCAGGGCAGCCGGCTTCGACGATGCTCTCATCGCACATGAGCTGAGGCTGGGTTGGGAAGACCGGACCCTCCGGAGCAGGCAAGTGCTCAGGGAAGAGGGGCAGAAGGTGCTGGAAGAGTGGGCGGAGGATCCAGACCGCGTGGAGTACTGATTCAAGAACGATCCACCTCGGCCCCCGACTCCCAAAGCTCCAGAACCTGGCCCCCTCTCCAGGCTCTCACCTTGTCCCTGAATCTCTTTTTCCGGAAAAGGACCAGCTGAAGGGACCCGGGACCCACCTCCAGGCCCTTGATCCAGATGTAGTGGATATCTCCCAACTCGGGGGGGCGTGGCACTCGCTCCGGAGCCCCATGCCATGAGAACTCGACGAACTCCGCCGCTTCGAAGGCCTCCGGCTCCCAGCTCTGCTCCAAAAAGAAGTCGTACTCCACCTGATAGAGCCCTGGAGCCACCTCCACCCCCGCTCGGTAGTAGAGGGGGTCGAAACCCTCCCCTTCGGCTCTGCGAAAGGCCTCCTCCATGGCGTAGTCCACCCCCTCCAACCCGTCCTCCCCCGCCAGGCTCTCCAGATGGTGCCTCAGCTCGTGGGTGAGGGTCTCCCAGAGCTCCCCCTCCCAATCGAATTCGGGATCCGAACTGGCCAGCGCCCGAAAAGAACCGTAGTAGAGGGCCACAACCGATCGGAGGGTCTCGGGCCCGGTCCATTCCGAGGGGTACGCCTCGGTGATGCATTGCCCCAGGGTGAAAACACCGGGAAGGGTGGGGTGCGGAACGACTTCAGGGCGGATGGTGAGTCCGTCCACGCCCTCCCGGAATTCCTCCGGAACGGTATCGAACGCTTCGTGCGCCGACCTAAAGAAGGTATCGAAATCCATGGGTGTGAGGCCCGGTCGGTACTCGGGGAGTCCTCAAACGATCCTAGCCGACCCCATCCAATCCACCACCGCCTCCAGCCAAGGATTTCTTCACCAGGAACCGGTTCAGTCCGATAAGGACTGCGAGGACAACGACCCATTGGATGACGGTGGTGCCAATGTTAAACGTGGAGAAAAGAGTCAGGTTCGCCCTCCAGCCCTCCTCGCCCCAAGCCTGAACGAACCACCAGACGATGAGGACAACGGACTCCACCACCACCAAACGAATCGCCCAGTCCCACCAGGCCCCGATTCGGATATCCGAATGGCCTGTGTTGATGAACTTCTCACGCCAATCTGTGACCCCATACCGAAGAACGGCCACGGCGAAGAAGAACCCGGAGAGCATGAGACCCACCCCCCACACGAAATCCTGGTTCTGGAAGACAGCCATGTTCAGAGCGCTGGGGACCCCGCAAAGGAGGCCGGCCACACCCACGATCCCTATGGCGCGGCCCCGGGTGAGGCCCATGTCCTGGAGGATCCGGCTGGCAAGTTCGATCATGGAGACGAGGCTCGTCCATGCGGCAAAAACCAGAGCCAGGAAGAAGATGGCCATGAAGAACTGGCCCCAGGGAATCTGGGCGAACAGCTGGGGCACCCAGATGAAGGTCAGCCCCTCGTTGCCGGCGCCCACGATCACGTCCGCCGCACCGGGCATTACAGAAAACACCGTGCAGAGCACCATGATCCCCGCCAGGAGAGACATGGAGTTGTTCCCAAAACCGATCACAAAGGCATTCAGGGCGGTGTCTTCCTGCCTTCGCATGTATACGGCGTAGGTCAAAGCCAGGCCCCAGCCAGCCCCCGTATCCCAAGCGTTTTGGGTCAACGCCTCCAACCAAATCCGATAGTCGGCCAGGTCTGCCCAATTCGGGGTGAAGAGGAACGCCAGTCCCCGACTGGCCCCCGGCAGGGTCAGAGCTTTGATGGCCAGAACGATGACCATGATAATGAGGCTCGGAATGAGGATTTTCGCCGCTTTTTCGATCCCCTTCACTCCACGGGAAACCACGAAAACGCCAAGGGCCATGGCGATGAGGTGAGTGAACAGAGCCGAGTTCGTGCCGGCGAACCCCTCCCAGAAGGCCTCCGGGACC
>JBDRDQ010000276.1:0-4880 GCA_043820695.1 Gemmatimonadota bacterium
CCTCGCCTCCGATCTCGACTCTCTTCCTCTTCTGGGCTCCTACTGCTTGACCACCTCTTCCAGGAAGACTGTTCGGTAACTGTCCGGCATCCCATCCCTCAAAATCCCGATCTTGCCGGCCTCCAATTACCGATGTAACATGTCTCCAATTACCGAATAGTAAACGCATTGGGGAAAGGGCTAACACCGTGTCCGGCATGATTTCCCGCCGAATCACAGGCGTATTAGAGTCTCTCTACAGGGAAGAGCCCGTGGTTGCCCTCCAGGGCCCGAGAGCCGTCGGAAAGACGACGCTCCTCCGGGCCATCGCAAACTCTGAGGGTGTCCATGTCGTCGATCTGGACGACGTGGCCACGAGAGAGGCGGCAGCCGCAGATCCTGCGACGTTCGTGTCGGGTCCGCCCCCGGTATGCATCGATGAGTACCAGCATGTGCCCGCCATCCTGGACGCCATCAAGGCGGAGCTGAACCGAGACAGCTCGCCCGGCCGCTTCATCATCACCGGATCCACCCGGCACGATGCGCTGCCCAGAGCTGCTCAGGCGCTGACCGGGAGGTTGCACCTTGTCACCGTCTATCCCTTTTCGCAGGGAGAGATCGGTGGATCCCGCGAGAACATGGTCGAGGTCCTTTTCGAGAAGGCCTCCAGGCTTGTTACTCCCGAACCCTCCCAAACGAATCGCGAAGAGTATGTCAGACGGGTGACCGTCGGGGGATTCCCGATGGCTCTTGGCCGCAGCGATACCGGCCGCAATCGGTGGTTCGACAATTACATCACGCTCAGCCTCGAGCGAGATGTTGCCGACCTGTCGAAAATCCGTCAAAAACAGGCTCTGCCCGGCCTCCTGAACCGGCTCGCCGGACAAACAGCGCAGATGCTGAACATGGCGGCGGCCGCGGGGAGTGTGGGGTTGAAAGCCGACACCGCGGAGAACTACACAAAGTTGCTGGAGGCGATCTTTCTCGTGCATCGCCTCCCGGCTTGGGGGAAGACCCTCCGGGCCCGGGCCGTCGCCACCGCCAAGCTCCATGTCGTCGATTCCGGGCTGGCAGCCCGGCTCCTTAGGCTCTCGCCAGGAAAGCTCGCTCGGCGGGAGCCGACGAGCCTTCAGGAGTTCGGTCACCTGTTCGAGACGTTCGTGGTTTCCGAAGTCCTGAAGCAGGTCTCCTGGACGGATGGGGTGGCAGGGTGTGGTCATTGGCGGACCCACGACGGCGCCGAGGTCGATCTGGTCGTCGAACGAAACGACGGTGGCATCGTCGGGATCGAGATCAAGGCCGGGAGTCGCGTGCTGGACAAGGATCTTTCAGGATTGAAGATCCTTAAGAAGGAGCTCGGTGATGCCTTCGTTGCGGGTGCAGTCCTCCATACCGGCCCCCGAGCCTACACGGTGGAGGAGCGGATACACGTGTTACCCGCGGATCGATTGTGGATGCCAACCGGGTGAGATGGCCTCGCCTCCGATCTCGACTCTCTTCCTCTTCTGGGCTCCTACTGCTTGACCACCTCTTCCAGGAAGACCGAATTCGCCACTGCGACCACTCGATCACCCTGTTGAAGGAGGGTTTGGGTGGGGGTGATGCTCCTCAGCTCCCCGCGCTCGCCCCTTACCTCCATCTCATTGCAGAGCTGGAACGTTTTCCTGGCATAGAACCCGGCCAGGATATTCCTCGTCACTTCCCGACTCCCCAACCCGAAGGTGAGGCCGAAGGCCAGCGCCAGCCCGGCTAGGATCGCCGTAGTCACCACCCGGATGATTTCGGTGTCGATCTGGAGTTGGCTCACGGCCATGATCCCCAAAACGAAGAGGAGGAGTCCGGAGACCACACCCCCCAGCGAGGAAGCGAACTCGATCCCCGAGTTTCCCGCCGCCTCGGCTACCGCCCGCCCGGCGAACTGCGCAGCGGCGCTCCCCAAGATCAGGATCAACAATGCGGCGATGATGTTGGGTAGATACGCCATGAAAGAGCCGATAGCGTTGGAAATGGCGGTGAGGCCCATGGAGTCAGCCGCCGTCCTCGCAAAGAGGAAGAGCAACAGGTAGTACACCAGCCTCGGGATTACCACGTTCAGAGACTCCCGCATCCCCAATCGCTGAATGGCCTGATCGATCCCGACCTTCTCGATGAGGGAATCGAAGCGGAGTCGAACCATCACAGTTCTGAGGATGCGCTCCACCAGCTTCGCCACAATCAGGGCGGTGAAGAAGAGCACGAGGGCCAGGATGACCGTCGGCGTCCAGGCGATGATGGATTCCACCACGCACTGGTACGTCAAAAGCAGTTGGTCACGGATTTGTTCACCCATTCGTCCGACCCTCCTTCTTTGGGGTTTCAGCGGGTGCAAATACAGAGAAAATCATTCCGAGGAACTCGAAGAAGGCCTGAGCCGAGGCTGTCCAAACCATCGTAGCAATCTGGCCCACCAAGGACCGCCTCTGGAGCGCCGAAAGGAGCCTCGCAATGAACCCCGTGCCCACCTCCTCCTCCAGGGTCCGTAGCTCCGCGATCGGTTCTCCCAGGTCATCGTCCCCGCCAACCTGGTCGGCTCTGTCGGTGTGTTCGTTCATGTCTCAGCTTTCTCGACCGGTCAGGCTGGAATTTTTTCGTCCATTGCGGCGATCAGCCGTCGAAATTCTTCCCTGCCGCGTTTGATTCGCATCTTCACCGCCGAAAGGCCGACCCCGACCTCCTCTGCGATTTCCTCATACGACATCCCGTCCATGTCACGAAGAACCAGTGGAATCCGAAGCGTCTCGGACATCTGTAGCAAGACCCTTCCCACCCGAGCCTTGGTCGCTTCCTTTTCCAGTTTCTGTTCGGCCTCCGGCGGGACTCCGCTGGCAGCTTCCACCCCGGAGGAGTCCATTTCCACGGTCTTGAGTCGCCTCTTCTTCACGAAATTGATGCAGTGGTTCGACTTGATCCTCTGCACCCAGGTATTGAATGAGGAACGACCTTCGAACCCAGCCAGCCCGAAGTAGACCTTCATGAAGACCTCCTCGGCGAGGTCCTCCGCATCATCCGGCGATCCCGACAGGTAACGGCAATTCGTGGTCACCTTCCCCTGATACCTGCGCACGAGTTCCTCGAAAAGCCGCAGGTCCCCCTCCCCGGCCTCTCGGATCAGGGTCAGCAGTTCCTCGTCAGGGATCTGTTTCACATCGGACAAATTCGTCTCCGTCTCTTGCCAGCTATAGACCTCGAACCTACGCGGGAAGTCACCTGAGCCGAACGCCCTGCCACCAAAAAGTGACTTTCAGCCCCCCGATTGGTCTAGAGAGGAACCCCAAGTCAAAGAACCAGGAGAACCCATTGGCCAAGCTCGCGGACATTGAAGGACTGAGTGATGACATCTCGAAGCGGCTGAACGATTGCGGAATTCGCGGCATCGACGATCTCATCAGGGAGGGCTCCACTCGAAAGGGTAGACTCCGGGTTCGTCTCTGCTTGGGGGTTGGCCGAGAAAGGGTCGGAGGCTGGATCGAAAAGGCCAGGGACCTCCTGACCTAGGGCCGGTCTTTCAACCGCTCTTCCGACCCGTCCCACAACCGGTCCTACAACACCTCTTTCGACACCTCCTCCAGCCCGTCCTCTACCGTCGCCACCATCTCGGTCATGAGCTTGGTGAGGGTCCGCATTCTACCGTGCACCGAATTCCGGAAAATCCCGCGGGCCAAAGCCCAGGCGCCGCTCAGCACCCCGACGGGAAAAAGAATGGCGAACGCGGCGGACCCCAACGCCCCGAGACCAACCCCCAGTCCAACGCCCAGGCCGAGTCCCGTCCCACCCCCACCCACGATCCCTCCGAAGAGCGCCCCGGCCAGATTCCCGTAGCGTTCTTCAATGCTCAATCGGGTCTCACCCCGTCCGACACTGACCGTCACCTGGAGAGCGCGGGTCTTCGACGCGTCCTCGGACTGCCATGTCAGCGTCCTTCCCAGAAGAGAGGGATGGCCCATTCCGTCGGCCGCCCTTTGGAGCGGCCCAACCAACCGCTCGAGAACCGAGGTGGATACCTCTCCCCGAACCGTCCGCTCCAGCTCGAAGACCGTAGGGGCGCCCAGGAAGGCCGAGGATTGCGGGGCGAGAAGGGTTACCCCGGCCGAGGGCGAGTCGAGCTCCCTGGCTGCCCGCCGAACCAGGGCTGGATTGATGCCCGCCTCTGAGGCGATGGCCTCCAGGTCGGCGAGGGTTGGCCCATCGACCTTGGCAGGAAGGGAGGGGCCTTGGCTCTCGAGTTCGGAGGCCCGTTTCAGCAGTAGCCGGACCTCCTCATCGCTGTAGCGCCGGGAGGAATCAGAGTTCGGTATCATAGTGGGTGGAAGCTACCCACCTGCCCAATAGCTGGCCAGCCGTCCGTTTCCGGCATTGGCCCCCCTCGGGTCCTGCTCCGACCCGGCTCCGGCCTCGCTCCAATCTTGCTTCGGCTCGATCTCATCACCCCTTCGGAACCACCACCGGTCCCACTCCGAGCTCCTTCACCTTCGCATTGAAGTCAGCCAACTCCGTGTCGAGGAGATCCTGAAGCCGCACTCGAAGGGCGGCCAATTCCGCCTCCAACTCCTGAAGCCGAGCCCGCTCCTGGGCCGTGGGCGGTCCATAGGCCGGAGCCAGTTGGCCGTAGAGATATCCGAATTGATTGTCGAGCTGGGGAGGGAAGTTGATCATGTCCTGATCCGATTCGGCCTTGGTCTGAACCAGCTTCACCTCAATGAGTTCGAGATGGGCCGCCAGAGAATCCGCCATGGTCTCGAGCTCCTCCCCGAAGCCCCCCTTCTCGGCCCGGTCCGCCACGGCCTGGGCCTGTTCCCGCACGGACTGAATGGTCTCGATGGCGGCGTAGGTCTCCGCCATCCTGTCCCGGATGCGGAACCCGA
>JBDRDQ010000277.1:0-2354 GCA_043820695.1 Gemmatimonadota bacterium
CGCCGCCGACCCGGAGAAGAGGGGCATGCCCATCATAGGCATTACCAGGATCTGGGCCATGAGGAAGGGGGCGATCCCATACAAAGCGCCGCGCACGAAGCCGGGGCCCGGAAGCGCCGAGCCCACCGGCGATTACCGTTCGTCCAATGTTGATGTTCATCCCATCCTCCTCCGTGTTGCCGACGCCCACCCCCACCGTATGTCGAGGCTCTTCTGCCGTCGCTCTACAGCCCCGAATCAGGGAGTGGCCGATTTGGTTCCAGGGCTTTGACCGCATCGCGGCGCGGGATACCGGTTTCCTTGCGGGAAAGGTTTTCCCTTCTTACAAACAAAAGGGACCGCTCCAACCGCTCGGCCTTCACCCGCGCGGAGCGGATCGAAGATCCGGAGCCTGCCGGACTTTTTCCCGGAGATGCATCTGTGAAGCCCAAGCCCAAAGCCGACATCGACACGATCGACCTGACCCGCCCCCTGGAGGTCGTGGCCTTGGGGGTGAAGAGCCGAGCGATTCGCTGTCGTTTCTTGGAGGGGAAAGGTGAGTTCATTCTCCGTGCCACGGGAAGTTTGAGCGTGATCCCCGGGGAGATCCTCACAGTAATGCCGCACCGGGAGTGGCGCTTCGGCGGTTTTCCCTACCTTGCCGGAGCTGTCCGCTCCACGCGGTTGGACATCGGGGCTCTTGGTCTGGAGCCCCTTCGCCTCGAGGATCAGGGGATGTGGGACCCCCATCGTCACTATTGGGGCGAGGAGGGCGAGGCCCCGGATGAGTGGCAGGAGGCTCTCATCGCCGAGGGCCCTCGGCCCCTGTTTGAAATGGAGCAGGTGTTCCCCGGGGAGGACCCCGACGACATCGACTCGGACCCCATCCTGGAGTCAGCGAACCGGCGAGAAGCCGGCGACATTCGGGGAGCCGCCCGTTTGCTGATGGACACACTGGAGGCCGACCTGCGGTGCTTGGATGCCCACGCCCATCTGGGCAACCTCTGGTTCGACTGGGTCCCGGAACGGGCCATAAGGCATTACGAAGTAGGAATCCGTATCGGGGAACTTTCCCTGGGAGAGGGGTTTGACGGCGTCCTCCCCTGGGGGCGCATCAACAACCGGCCATTCCTGCGCTGCATGCAGAGCTACGGGCTCTGCCTGTGGCGCCTGGGGAGGTTCGACGCAGCCGCAGCCATTTTCCAACGAATGCTTCGCCTGAGTCCGTCCGACAACCAAGGAGTACGGTTCCTGATCGACTCCATCCGCGAAAAAAGAGCCTGGAAAAAAGAGGGAGAGATGGACGTTTACACCCTCTACGAGACCGCGCCTTGGGATTGGCCTCCCGACGCGAACGACGAAATCCTGCGGGTCCTCCGGGACCGGAGAGTACCCGAGGCAGAACGACTGCTGGCAGCCGAGCTGGCCGGGGAGCTGCTGATTCTGGATGACGTGTTGGGCGAAGAGCTCCTCCGCATTCTCGAAAGCGAGGATGAGGCGGAGCCTCTCCGGGCCAAAGCCGCCATTTCCCTGGGACCCGTGCTCGAGGAAGCGGACAGGGAGGGGTTGGATGACCCGAACCGGCTCGCCCTTTCCGTGGGGATGCTCCACCGGGTGAAAGCATCTCTCCAGGGTACTCATCACGATCCTGAGGTCCCCAAAGAGGTGCGGCGAAGCGCCCTGGAGGCTTCGGTCCGGGCTCTCGAGCCGTGGCACTCCGCGGCGGTACGGGCAGCCTACTACGACAGCGACCCGGAGTGGAAGCTCACCGCCGTGTTTTGCATGAGGTACGTCCCGGGGTTCGACGACGAAATCGTCGAAGCGCTTGAGACCGATGACACGGAGGTCCTGCAGAAGGCGGTCGACGCCGCCAGGGACAGGGGAGTAGCCGGGGCCTGGCCTCACCTTCGGAAGATGATCCTGCTGGCAGCCTCCGGAGCGTCGATCCTCCCTGCCGACCCTGAGGCCGAAAGGTCACTCCTTCTGGCGGCCATGAACGCGGTGGCAAACATCAGGCCGCTGGACGCGCACGAAACCCTGAGCGGGCTCGTCGATTCCGACGACCCGGACATCTCCGAGGCCGCAATCGAAATCCTGGAAAACGTCGAGACACGATGGATGCTCGATGACGAGGATGAAGAGGGGGAGCCGACCTGGCACTGAGGGGTGGTTACGTCATTGAGGGTGGCCACGTCACGGAGGGGTGGCCACGTCACGGAGGCGGAGGCCCATCCAAGAGCTTGAACAACACCGGGAGCGGTCCATGAATCGCGGAATCCTTCGACTGGGAATTGCCCTCCTCGTCATCGGCGTCATCCTCTTCTTGAGACTGAGGTCTGATGATGCCCAGACTCCCGCCTCGGCAGGGTTTGACG